>CAIXRL010000405.1 GCA_903921835.1 Candidatus Eiseniibacteriota bacterium
ACCGACGACGTCATCGCCACGGCGTTGCCCAGGTCGAACCGGTCGTACCCCTGCGTGATGGCGAGTGTCACGTTGGTCAGCCCCATGAGCATGAAGATCGCGGCGCCGGCGACGAAAGCAAACGACGCCTCGGACAGCACGCCCGGCGGGACCCGCAGGAACGCCAGCACGGGCCCCCGCAACAGCGGCGTCACCGCCAGCCAGACCACCCCGAGCGCCAGGTAGCCCAGCGCGCCCAGCGTGGCGTACCGCCCCGCGTCCTCGTGGTCGTCACGCGAGCGGGCGGCCGCCACGTTGCGCAGCGTGCCGGCCGCGAGCCCCAGGTCGAACGCGTTCAGGTAGCCGGTGAACGCGAACACGAACGACCAGACCGCGTAGCCGTCCCGCCCGATCGCGCGCAGGATGACCGGCGTGAGCGCCAGCCACAGCACGATCGCCACCACCCGGCCGCTCGCCGCGTGCAGCGTGTTGGTGACGAGCCGTCGCGCGAGCGACCGCGGTGCGTTCGGGCTCGCCATCGGACGCGTCCCGGTCGACTAGCGCGAGCGCCAGTACTCGAGCATGTCCCGCAGCGTCGTCTCGAACGGGATCGTCGGCTGCCAGCCGGTGGCCCTCACGAACTTCGAGTTGTCGCCCAGCAGGATGGGCACGTCGCTCGGACGCAGCCGGGCGGGATCCTGCTTCACCTCGATCTTCGCCGTGGTCATGCCGAGCAGGTAGTCGAGCACCTTCTGGATGGTCCACGCCTTGCCGCTGCAGATGTTGTAGACCTCGCCCGGCTCGCACTTCTCCAGGGCCAGCACGTAGGCGCGCACCATGTCGCGCACGTCGGTGAAATCGCGCTGCGCCTCGAGGTTGCCCACGCTGAGCACGGGCGCCTTCTTGCCCCTCTCGATGTCGGCGATCTGCTTGGCGAAGTCGCTGGCGACGAACACGGGGCCGCGGCGCGGACCTTCGTGGTTGAAGCCGCGCGTGCGCACGCTGTCCACGTTGAAGCTCATCCAGTACTGGTAGCCGAGCATGTCCTGCGCGACCTTGCTCACCGCGTACGGCGAGAGCGGTCGCAGCGGGTTGGTCTCCTTGATCGGCACCTCGTTCGGGAACACCATGCCGTATTCCTCGCTCGAACACGCGAGCTGGATCCGGCACTTGAGCCCCATGTGGCGCGCGGCCTCGAAGATGTTGAGCTGCGCGAGCACGTTGGTGGTCAGCGACTCGGTCGGCGCGCTCCACGAGGTCGGCACGAACGACTGCGCCGCGAGGTGGAAGATCCAGTCGGGGCGGACCTTCTCGAGCGTGTCGCGCGTCGACGTGGCGTCGCGCAGGTCGCACTCGAGCAGCGAGATCTTGTCCGCGAAGTGCTCGATGTTCTCGGTGCGGCTGCGCCAGCGCTGGATGCCGTAGATGTCGTACCCGCCCTGCTCGAGCAGAAAATCGACCAGGTGACTGCCGGCGAAGCCCGTGACTCCGGTAACCAGTACGCGACGCATGGAATGGCCTCGGGACGTGTGATGGGATTGCGAGCGGCGGGATGTTAGGCGCTGGCCCGGGGAGGGTCAAACGCTGCGGCTCACGCGCGCCCGCCCTACTTCCGAAACACCGCCAGCAGATTCGGCAGCGCCGTCATCAGCGCGATCGCGACGCCCATCAGGCTCTCGCCCGCGATGATGCCGGAGGAGACCGGGACCGTGTACTGCTCGGCCAGCCTGGCGTGGCGCCTGGACAGCCAGAGCGCCAGGCAGGCGCCGATGAACATCGAAACGGAGTTGAAGCCGTTGATCGTGAACGCCAGCCCCAGGCCGGTCGCGGACGGGATGAACTTCCTGTGCCTGGGGAAGCGCAGCTCGAGCAGCGGGATGATGATCCCGACCAGGCCGCCGATCACCAGCCCGATGCGCGCCGAGGGCGGCAGCGACTCCACGCCCTTGCTGAGCAGTTCGGCGACGCCCTTCCAGACCAGTGCGGCGGGCGCGGGCCACCTCTCGGTGCCGAGCATGTCGGGCGAGGGCACGAGGATGAAGTAGACCGGCACCACGATGAGCGAGCCGGCGGCGACGCCGAAGAACTGGGCGAGGAACTGGCGGCGCGGGTTGGCGCCCAGCAGGTAACCGCTCTTCAGGTCCGTGAGCAGGTCGCCGGCGTGGCTGGTCGCGCCCGCCGAGATGTTGGCGGTCATCAGGTTGGTGGCCATGTTGCCGGGCGCCAGCGCCCCGAACGTGAGCTGCGTGATCTTGGACAGCGGCCCGACGGGCGTGATGTCGGTCTCGCCCACCGCGCGCGCCGCGACCACGACGAGGAAGAACGTCGCCAGCACCGCGATCACGCCCATCCAGTACTGGACGTGGAAGAGCGCGTGCGCGAGCAGCACGGCCGCGGTGCCGAACAGCAGGAAGCCGGTGATGAACCACGAGCCTGGGACCTCGATGCGTTCCATGGGATCGTCGGGGGCCTTCTTCTGCGTGACGAACGCGGTGATCGTGCCGAACGCGCGCAGCACCGACTTCCAGTTCATGAAGAACAACAGCAAACCGGACGTCACCATCATGGGCACGCCGATCCACAGGCTCCAGGTCGAGATGCCGCGAAAGCTCGCGGCCTTGATGTCGCCCGTGCGCAGGAAGTGCGGGGCGAGCACGACGTAGTTGATCACCGCTCCCAGCATGAGGCTCCACGCCTGGCGAAAGCCCATGATCGCGCCCGCGGCGATGAACAGCAGCGAGCCCTCGAAGGACATCGTGACCTGGTTGAGCCCGAGCGGCTTGTCCTTGTACATCCCGAGCTTCACCCAC
>CAIXRL010000406.1 GCA_903921835.1 Candidatus Eiseniibacteriota bacterium
CGAGCACGGCATGGTGACGTCGGCGATCTCGCGCGCGCAGAAACGGGTCGAGGCGCACAACTTCGACATCCGCAAGCACCTCCTCGAGTACGACAACGTGATGAACAAGCAGCGCGAGGAGATCTACCGCCAGCGCAACGCCGCCCTCCTGAGCGAGGACATCAGCGAGCGCGTGCGCGAGGACATCCTCGACGTGGTCGCCGAGCGCGTGCAGCGCGCGACGGGCGAGAAGGTGCATCGCGACGAGTGGAACCTTCGCGGGCTGGCCGACGAGCTCTCCTACGTCCTGATGACGCCAGTGGACCCCGCGGACCTCAAGGGCCAGCGGGTGGAGGAGGTGATCGAGAAGGCCGAGGCGATCGCCGAGCGCGCCTACCGCACGCGCGAGACGGATTTCGGGGCCGAGGTCACGCGCGAGCTCGAGCGGCACCTCTACCTGTTCACGATCGACGAGCACTGGCGCGACCACCTGCACGAACTCGACCATCTCAAGGGCGGCATCGGCCTGCGCGCGTACGGCCAGCGCGATCCGCTCGTCGAGTACAAGAAGGAGGCCTTCGGGCTGTTCGAGACGCTCCTCGGCGAGGTGCGCGAGGAGTTCGTGCAGCGTTTCTTCCGGGTCCAGCTCCAGCCGCAGGCGGTGCAGCAGGTGCTGGAGACGCAGCCGCGCGCGCCGCGCCAGATGGTCGCCCAGCACGCGGAGGCCGAAGCGTTCGGCGGCGCGCCTGCCGCGGCCCCCGTCGCGCAGGCACCGCAGGGCGGGCGGCCGCAGGCGCAGGCACTGCCGCAGTCCGCCGCGCAGGCGCCGCGGCCCCAGCTGCGCGCGGGCCGGAACGATCCCTGTCCGTGCGGCAGCGGCAAGAAGTACAAGAAGTGCCACATGCCCAGCGATGAAGGCGTGGGGAGCGGTACGTGAGCGGGCGCTCGGACCACGACGGCGTGCAGCGTCTCCTGAGGCTGGTGGGAGACAAGCTGGAGGACTACCTGGACGGGGACGAGCTCGCGCTCGAGGCGCTCGGCCAGGCCATCGAGGAGGGTGGTTGGTCGGGGGACGAGTTGCACTCGGCGATCCTCGCGATCCGGGCGCTGGCGGGTGCGAACGTGCCGCCGGCGTGGGTCGCGGGCACTCCCGGTCGTCACGCCGCGCGCGTGCCGAGCTCGGAGGAGCGCGAGTCACTGAGCACGGAGGCGCTGGGCTACCTGCTCGACCTGCAGCGCCAGGGCGCGCTCGACACGGAGCAGTTCGAACGGGTGCTCGAACTGCTCGTCGGCAGCGGCGTGCGGCCGGTGGGCGTCGAGCTGGCGCGTGACGTGGCTTCGCGCGTGGCGCTGGAACACGGGGACGACGGCAACGCGGGGGACGGATCTCATGGCGACATCGAAGTCGCGCACTAGGGTTGCCGGGGCTCCTGCGGCGGCGAAGAAGGCCACCCGGAAGGAGGCCAGGAAGGCCGCGCCCCGCAAGGCCGCCGTGAAGGCGTCGGCGTCCGCGCCGGCGGTGCGCCGCAAGTCGAGCGCCCGCGCCGCGGCGGCGCCGCTGCCGGAGCTGGACGAGGAAGAGCTCGAATCCGCCGGCGCGAAGGCCGCGGGCAAGAACCTCGTGATCGTCGAGTCGCCGACCAAGTCGAAGACGCTGACCAAATTCCTCGGCAGGGACTTCATGGTGCTGGCGTCGAACGGCCACATCATGGACCTGCCCAAGAGCCAGCTGGGTGTGGACCTGGACAATGATTTCGCGCCCGTCTACGAGCAGATCGCCAGCAAGAAGACGGTGATCGCCAGGATCCGCGCGGCCGCGAAGAACGCCGCGATGATCTACCTGGCGCCCGATCCCGACCGCGAGGGTGAGGCGATCGCCTGCCATCTCGCGACCGTGCTTCAGAGCGCGAAGCGGCCGATCCGCCGGCTGACGTTCAACGAGATCACGCAGCGTGCGGTCACCGAGGCGCTGGAGCATTCGCGTGAGCTGGACCTGAACCTGTACAACGCCCAGCAGGGCCGCCGCGTGCTCGACCGTCTCGTGGGCTACAAGGTGAGCCCGTTCCTGTGGAGCACGGTCAAGTACGGGCTCTCGGCCGGGCGGGTGCAGAGCGTCGCGCTGCGGCTCATCTGCGAGCGCGAGGACCTGATCCGCGCGTTCGTGCCCGAGGAGTACTGGACCGTCGAGGTCGACTACCAGACCGACGCGGGCGAGCGCTTCACCGCGCGACTGGTGCGCGCGGGCGACGTGAAGCTGGAGAAGGATCGCCTCACGGGCCCGGATGCCGCCGCGCGCGCCGCGGCGCTCGCCGAGGAACTGCGGTTCGCGCCGGCGCGGGTCGCCGGCATCGAGGTCAAACCGAAGCGCGAGGGCGCCAAGCCGCCGTTCATCACCAGCACCATGCAGCAGGTCGCGAGCAACCGGCTCGGCTTCACCAGCCAGCGCACCATGCAGGTCGCGCAGAAGCTCTACGAGGGCATCGAGCTCAAGGGCCAGGGCAGCGTGGGCCTGATCACGTACATGCGTACCGATTCGCCGCGACTGTCCGGCGAGGCCATCA
>CAIXRL010000407.1 GCA_903921835.1 Candidatus Eiseniibacteriota bacterium
CGCCGCGCTCGCGGGGCCCTGGCCGGGAGCCGTTTCGCGCGCGGGCGCCGGGGCTCCCGACACGCTCGCGGTTCTCGACGGCCGCGTGGTGCGCCGCGTGGACGTCGTTACGCACACGATTTTCGATCCGCTGCCCGCGCATGGCCGCGGATTCTACGTCCTGGCCAATCGTCTGCACGTGCGCACGCGCCCCTCGACAGTTCGCGGCGCCCTGGTGTTCCGCGAAGGGGGTTCATGGAGCGAGGCCCGGCGCGCCGAGAGCGAACGGCACCTGCGCTCCCTCGAGTTCCTCGTCCCCGACACCGTGAGCGCGGTCGCTGCGGGGGCGGACTCTGTGGACGTGCGGGTGGTGACACACGACAACTGGACGACCAGTCCCGAGTTCGGGATCGAGAGCGGGGGCGGCCAGCGGTACGGCTCGTTCTCGTTCATCGAGCGCGATTTCCTCGGGCTCGGCACCTCGCTCGCGGTCGGCTATCGCTCCGACGTGGCCGGGATCTCGCGCGTCGCGTCGATCGAAGACAGCGAACTGTTCGGTTCGCACTGGTTCGGCCGCGTGGCGGCCTCTCGCGGATCGTCCGGCCGCGACGAAAGCGGGCAGCTGTTGCTGCCCTTCTGGGCGGACGATGCGCCCCTCGCGCTGGGTGGCGACTGGCAGCGCGCGAGCTTCGGGGAGGACCTGTATTCGGGTGGACGCCTCGCGGCGCACGTCGCGGGGCGGCACGAGCACGCGGGTGTGCTCTGGGGCGCCGGCCGGCTCGCCCACGGCACCATCGAGCGCTTCGTGGCCTCCTTTGAGCTGGATGACCGCTCGCTCGGGGCGACCGTCCTGGATGCGGGCGCGCCGCCGGCGTTCGCCCGCGCCGCGGACGACCTGCGCGTTCGCCGTCTCGCGGGGGAGCTGCGGTTCTGGCGCCCTCGCTACATCGTGCGCCACGGTGTCGAACTCATGGACCACGCCGAGGACATCGATGTCGGCGGTGCGGTCACGCTCAAGGGTGGCTTCGCGCCGAAGTTGTTCGGCAGCACGGCCGACGAAGGCTATGCCCGCGCGCGCTTGGACCTTGGCCACGACGCGGGCCGCATGGGATTCGGCCAGCTGCGCGCCGGCGCGCAGTCGCGCTTTCGCACCGCACCGCGCGAGGTCAAGGGCGACGTCACCGCACGCTGGGTGCAGCAACCGCGCGAGCGCTGGACTGGCGTCGCCGCGGTGACGGGCGCTGCGGGACGCGAGGTGCCCGCCGACTACCAGCTCACGCTCGGCGGGCTCACGGGCCTGCGGGCGTTTCCCGTCCACGATCTCACGGGCACCGAGGTCTGGCGAGCCAACGCCGAGTTGCGCTGGATCGGTGTGCACGACTGGCTGCGGCTCGTGAGCATCGGGGCCGCGGGGTTCTGGGATGCGGGCCGCGCGTGGGGGCCGGGCTGCGAGGCGCGGGGCTGGCACCAGGACGTGGGGTTCGGCCTGCGGCTCTCGCTGCCGCACTCGGCGCTCAACGCCGTGGCGCGCTTCGACGTGGCGTGGCCGATCGGGCCGGCGCAGGATGGCCTGCGGGGACCGGCGTACTCGTTCGGCTCGGGGCAGGCGTTCTGACGCGTCGGCCCGGCCCGTTCATGAGCCCGCGGCCCGCGGGCGCGAACGGTGCGCCGCCCGCAGCGGGGATCGACCTGCGGCTTCCTCACGGTAGCTTCCTCATCCAGATGACTCCGCCGCCGCCGGTCGATTCCGGAGCCTCCGCGAAGGCGGGTCCGGCTGCCGGCCATTTCGCACTCCCGGCCCGCGGCTCGTGAATCGCCCGGTCCGGCGTCTTGACGGTGCCGCGCGCCGACCGTAGCGTCGAACGGTCGAGGAGGACGCCATGGACATCATCGCCGTACCGCTCGGGATCCCCGCCGGGTGCAACGTGATCGCGGGACAGTCGCATTTCATCAAGTCGGTCGAGGACATCGCCGAGATCGTCGTCACCACCGTCCCGGGCGCCGCGTTCGGGCTAGCCTTCTGCGAGGCCTCGGGGCCCTGCCTGATACGCACCGATGGCAACGACGACGCACTCGTGGCCGCGGCGGCCGACAACGCGCGCCGCGTCGGCGCGGGGCACACCTTCCACCTGCTGCTGCGCGGGGCGTACCCGATCAACCTGCTGCCCGCGATCAAGCAGTGCCAGGAGGTCTGCACCGTCTTCTGCGCCACGGCCAACCCGGTCCAGGTGCTGGTCGTCCAGCACGAGCAGGGACGCGGCGTGGTGGGCGTCGTGGATGGAGAGTCCCCGAGGGGAACCGAGGACGCGGCCGCGCGCGAAGAGCGCCGGCAGTTCCTGCGCAAGATCGGTTACAAGCGGTGAGCGGCACCTGCGCGCGGCGCCGCCCTGGCGTCCGGCTCGCGGTCCCGTGCCGCCGCCGCCGGCGGTCCGCATGAGCCTGCGTTTCGGCACGTCGGGCATCCCGCGCTCCAGCGCGAAGCCGGGCACCGTGCACGGCATTCGGCGCGCCCGGGAGCTCGGCCTGGAGCATCTGGAAATGGCCTGGGTGAACGGCGTCCGCATGTCGGACGAGACCGCGGATCGGATTGCGAAGGCCGCGCGCGAGTGCGACCTGACGCTGACCGCGCACGCCCCGTACTACGTGAACCTGTGCGGCGTGCCCGAGATCGTCGAGCGCAGCTGCGCGCGGCTGGTCGAGACAGGCCGGCTCGCCACGCGCTGTGGCGCGCCGTCGTTCTGCTTTCACGCGGGCTTCTACGGCAAGCTGGAACACGGCGAGGCGGTGGAGCGCGTGCGCGCGGGCCTGCGACGGGTCACGCGTGAGTTGCGCAAACTGCGCGCGTCGAGCGACGTGCGTACCGAGTTGACGGGCAAGCCGACGCAGGTCGGCTCGCTCGAGGAGATCCTCGCGTGGTGTCGCGACGTGAAGGGCGTCCACGCGTGCGTGGACTTCTCCCACCAGTACGCGCGGGAGCAGGGGAGGCACAACCGTTACGACGACTTCGCGGGGACGCTGACCGCGATCGGGCAGGCGCTGGGCCGTGCCGCGCTGGAGCGGCTGCACGTGCACATCTCGGGCATCCAGTACGGGCCAAAGGGCGAGCGGCGGCACGAGCCGCTCGCCGGGACGGCGTTCCGCTGGAAGGAGCTGTTGCGGGCGCTGAAGGACCTGCGGGTGTCGGGATGGGTCGTGAGCGAGTCTCCGGCGATGGAGGACGACGCGCTGCTGTTGCAGAAGACTTATCGGAGGCTCAAGTGAACGCAGGGCAAGACACCGCACCCGTGGTCGTGATCGGCGCGGGATGCATCGGCGCCGCGATCGCGTACCACCTCGGCTTGAAGGGCGTGAAGGACGTGGTCGTGCTGGAGCGCGAGCTGTTCTCGGGCGCGGGCTCGACGGGCAAGTGTGCGGGCGGCATCCGGCAGCAGTTCTCCTCGAAGGTCAACGTGCGCATTTGCCAGGAGTCGGTGCGACAGTTCGAGCGTTTCCACGAGGAGATGGGCGTCGAGGACGCGTTCTGGCAGGTCGGCTACCTGTTCCTGCTCTCCGACGAGCCGTCGTGGGCGGCGTTCCAGCGGCAGGCGGAGTTTCAGCGCACGCTGGGACTGCCGGTCCAGACGCTGACGCCCGCCGAGGTGAAGGACCGGCTCCCCATGGTAAGCGTGGACGGCGTCCTGGGCGGCACGTTCTGCGCGACCGACGGCCTGGCCGATCCACATCGCATCACGCAGGCGTACGAGGCGGGCGCCCGCGCGCTCGGCGCGAAGTTCCGCTTCGGCGAGACCGTGACCGGGCTGCGGATGGAAGGCGCTCGCGTCACGGGCGTGAAGACGACGCAGGGCGATATCCACACGCCGATGGTCGTGAACGCCGCCGGCGCGTGGGCGGCGGGCATCGCGAAGTGGGCGGGAGTCGACCTGCCGGTGCTGCCGTACCGCCGCCACTGCTTCATCACCAAGCCACTCGCGTTCGTGGACGAGAAGCTGCCCATGATCGTGGACATGAAGACGGGTGTATACATGCACCGCGAGAGCGGCGGGCTGCTGCTGGGGTTGGCGGACAAGGACGAGCCATCGAGCTTCGACACCAGCACGAACTGGGACTTCCTCGAGAAGGTGGTCGAGGGCGCCATGGACCGCATCCCGGCGCTGGGTGAGGCGGAGATCGCCACCGGCTGGGCCGGCCTGTACGAGACCACGCCCGACCACAACTCGATCCTCGGCCCGCCCGCGAACGTTCAGGGCTTCCTGCTCGCGAACGGCTTCAGCGGCCACGGCTTCATGCAGGCGCCTGCGGTGGGACAGCTGATCGCGGAGTGGATCGTGGATGGCAGGCCGGGCCTCGACGTCTCCGAGCTGCGCCTGGAGCGCTTCGCCGAACACGCCGTGTCGCCCGAAGTGAACGTGATCTGACATGGCGGCGCGCATCCACACGCTGACGCTCGGCCCGCTCGACAACAACTCGTACGTCGTCGCCTGCGAGGCCACGCTCGAGGCGGCGGTGATCGACGTGGGCTTCGAGCCGCAGGCCGTGATCGCCCTGGTCCGCGCCGAGGGGCTCGCGGTGCGCTGGCTGCTGGGCACGCACGCGCACTTCGACCACGCGCTCGGGATGCTGGCCGTGCAGCAGGCGGTGGGCGGCGAGTACGCGCTGCACCCGCTGGACCGGCCGCTGCTGGCCGAACTGGGGGTGCACGCGGCGATGTTCGGCTTCCCGCCCGCGGAGTCGCCGGCGATCGCGCACGACCTGGTGGACCGCGAGATCGTCCGCTGCGGCGAACTCGAGTTCGAGGTGCTGTTCACGCCCGGCCACGCGCCGGGACATTGCGCGTTCCGGCTGGGCGAAACGGTGTTCACGGGGGACGCGCTGTTTCGCGGCTCCGTGGGCCGCACCGACCTGCCGGGTGGTTCGTTCGAGACGCTGGAGCGCTCGATCCGCGAGCGGCTCTTCACACTGGACGACGGCGCGCGCTGCCTGACGGGCCATGGCGCCGAAACGACCATCGGACGCGAGCGGCGCACCAACCCGTTCGTCGGCATGTTCGCGGGGGGACGATGAGCGAGCGTCACAAGGACTGGCCGGTGCGCCTGCGGATCGATCCGGCCGCGTTCGTCGCGCCGGGGGCGATCGTCGTGGGTGAGGTCGCGATCGGCGCGCGCTCCAGCATCTGGTTCAACACCGTGGTGCGGGGCGACTCCGAGCGCATCGAGATCGGCGAGGACACCAACATCCAGGACAACTGCACCGTGCACGTGGACGATGGGATGCCGGCGATCGTGGGGCACCGGGTCACGGTCGGCCACCGCGCCATCGTTCACGGCTGCGTGATCGGGGACGACGTGCTCGTGGGCATGGGCGCCGTCATCCTCTC
Organism: Candidatus Eiseniibacteriota bacterium; assembly: GCA_903921835.1. Taxonomy (GTDB): domain Bacteria; phylum Eisenbacteria; class RBG-16-71-46; order RBG-16-71-46; family RBG-16-71-46; genus CAIXRL01. Next base: position 5,354 of record CAIXRL010000407.1, read on the forward strand.
GGGCGCGCGCATCGGCGCGGGCTCGCTGATCGGCGCTTCGGCGCTGGTGAAGGAGCGCGACGTGATCCCGCCGGGCTCGCTCGTGCTGGGCGCGCCCGCGAAGGTGGTGGGCGATGTGCGCGACGCGCACCGCGCGGCCATCGCCGAGGGCGCGAGGCACTACGCCGAACTCGCGCGGACGTACGTCGAGCGCGGCATCGGCGCCGTGGTGCCGCCCGCGGCGCGCGGCGCGGCGGCGTATCCGCGGCTGCAGCCGGCCAAGGACGTCCTCGAATGGGAGCAGCGGCTGGACGCGCTGCGCGCAGGGCCCGCGCTCGCAGGTGCGGCCCTGGC
>CAIXRL010000408.1 GCA_903921835.1 Candidatus Eiseniibacteriota bacterium
CGTGTGCGAAGCAGGACCCGCGCGCTCCTCCATGCGGGGCGAGGCGCGGGGTGGAAGGCGGCAACGGGCGTCATCCTCATCGTCGCGGTACCCCGCCGCGTGTGACGGCCGCGTCCGGAACGCGAGCGCCGGTGAAAGTGCGGATACAACCAGAACTCCGCCGGCGGCGCCACATCAAGCGCGGCTCGCGATCCGCGAGCGGACCCGCGCCTCCGGCGCACGCAGGCCCGGCGCGATCCGCTCGCGCCGGGCCTCGTGCGTCGCGTTTGCGCGGGGCCTCCCCCGCGCCACCTCAGCTCTTCGCCAGCCCGCGCAACACGGTCTGCAGGATGCCACCGTTGCGGTAGTAGTCCACGTCCACCGGCGTATCCAGCCGCGCGATCGCGATGAACTCCAGCACCGAGCCGTCCTCGCGCTTCGCCCGCACCTTCACGGCCTGACGCGGTTTGAGCTCTCCCGCGAGCCCGCTGATGTCGAACGCCTCGTGGCCGGTGAGGCCGAGCGACTCCGCGCTCTGTCCGTTCTCGTAGACGAGCGGCAGGATGCCCATGCCGACCAGGTTCGAGCGGTGGATGCGCTCGAAGCTCTCGGCGAGCACGGCCTTCACGCCCAGCAGCAGCGTGCCCTTGGCCGCCCAGTCGCGCGAACTGCCGGTGCCATACTCCTTGCCCGCGAGCACCACGAGCGCCGTGCCGGCCGCCAGGTACTTCTCGCTCGCGTCGTGGATCGGCATCTGCCCGTTGCTGGGGAAATGCACCGTGACGTTGCCCTCGCTGCCGGGCACGAGCAGGTTCTTCAGCCGGATGTTCGCGAACGTGCCGCGGACCATGACCAGGTCGTTGCCACGCCGCGAGCCGTACGAATTGAAGTCCTTCTTCTCGATGCCGCGCTCGGCGAGGAACTTGCCCGCGGGGCTCGCCAGCGCGATGTCGCCGGCCGGCGAGATGTGGTCCGTGGTCACAGAGTCGCCCACCATCACCAGGCAGCGCGCGCCGGTGATGTCCGTGACGGGCTTCGGGTCCATGGTGAGGCCCTGGAAGAACGGCGGCTCGTGGATGTACGTGGACTTGCCGTCCCACGCGTACAACTCGCCCCCGCCCACGGGAATCGCGTTCCACCTCGGGTTGCCGTCGAACGCGTTGCCGTAGCTCTTCGCGAACATCTCGGGCTTCACGCTCGCGGCGACCGCGTCTGCGACCTCCTTCTGCGTAGGCCACACGTCGCGCAGGAACACCGGCCTGCCGTCGGAACCGATGCCGAGCGCGTCCTTCTCGAAGTCGATGTCCACCGTGCCGGCGAGCGCATACGCGACCACCAGCGGCGGCGAGGCGAGATAGTTGGCGCGCACGTGTGGATGGACGCGGCCCTCGAAGTTGCGGTTACCGCTCAGCACCGCGGCGGCGACCAGCTTGCCCTCATCGATCGCGTTCGAGACGGCCTCCGGCAGCGGGCCGGAGTTCCCGATGCACGTCGTGCAGCCGTAGCCCACGACGTAGAACCCCAGCGCTTCCAGCGAAGCCAGCGTGCCGGAAGCCTGCAGGTACTCGGTCACCACGCGCGAGCCGGGCGCGAGGCTGGTCTTCACGAACGGCTTCGACTTCAGTCCCTTCGCCGCCGCCTTCTGCGCGAGCAATCCGGCGCCGATCATCACGGACGGGTTCGACGTGTTCGTGCACGACGTGATGGCGGCGATCACCACGGCGCCGTGGCCGATACTGCCGGACGCGCCATCCTTCACCTCCGCGGTGCGCGCGGTCTCGCCCTCGGCGAGGGCGAAGCCGCGCTCCTTGACCGGCGCGACGAGCCCCTTGCGGAAGTTCTCCTGCATGTCGCGCAGCACCACGCGGTCCTGCGGGCGCTTGGGACCGGCGAGGCATGCCTCGACGTCGGCCATGTCCAGCTCCAGCGTGTCGCTGAAGACGGGATCGGGCGACGCATCGGTGCGGAACAGGCCCTGCGCCTTGCAGTACGCCTCGGTGAGCTTCGCCTGCTCACCGCGGTTCGTGCGCTCGAGGTAGCGCAGCGTTTCGGCGTCCACCGGGAAGAAGCCCATCGTGGCGCCGTACTCGGGCGCCATGTTGGCGATGGTGGCGCGGTCGGGCAGCGACATGGCGGACAGGCCGGTCCCGTAGAACTCGACGAACTTGTCCACCACGCCCTTCCTGCGCAGCATCTGCGTCACCGTGAGCACGAGGTCGGTGGCGGTGACGCCGTCACGAAGCGCGCCGGTGAGCTTGAAGCCCACGACCTGCGGCGTGAGCAGGTAGAGCGGCTGGCCGAGCATGACCGCCTCGGCCTCGATGCCGCCAACTCCCCAGCCGACCACGCCGAGCCCGTTGATCATGGTGGTGTGCGAGTCAGTGCCCACGAGTGAATCGGGGTACGCAATCGTCTCATCGCCGACCCTGGACGTGAGCACGCAGCCGGCGAGGTACTCGAGGTTCACCTGGTGCACGATACCCGTGGCGGGCGGCACCACGCGGAAGTTCGAGAACGCCTTCTGGCCCCAGCGCAGGAACTCGTAGCGCTCCTTGTTGCGGGCGAACTCGATCTCGGCGTTGCGCTCGAGCGCGGTGACGTTGCCGAAGAAGTCGACCTGCACGGAGTGGTCGATCACGAGGTCGACCGGCACGAGCGGGTTGATCCGCTTCGGATCGGCGCCGAGCCGCGCGACCGCGTCGCGCATCGCGGCGAGATCGACGACGCACGGCACGCCGGTGAAGTCCTGCAGGATCACGCGCGCGGGCTTGAACGGCAGCTCCACCGCTTCGCCGGCGTCCGGGGACCAGTTCGCCAGGCGCTGCACGTCGGCCTGCGTGACCTGGTAGTCGTCGCACGAGCGCAGCGCGGCCTCGAGCATGACGCGGATGGAGTACGGCAGCTTCTCGAGCGAA
>CAIXRL010000409.1 GCA_903921835.1 Candidatus Eiseniibacteriota bacterium
CTACCTGGTCATGACGACGATCGCGGCGGTCGCGACCGTCCTGGCGGTGGTGCAGAAGCGCGAGGCGGGGGCGGCGGGGCGCTGACGGGGCGGCGAAGCACTGCCGCGAAGGCCGGGGCGCCACCGCGGCGGGCCGGGGCGCGGCGCCGCGGCGAAACGCGCTCCCTGCCGCACCGTGCGACTGCGGGAGCGCTCGCGGGAATCGTGACCGCTCCGCCCGCCGGGGCGGCCGGCGTGGCGCCTCCGGGATTCGCAATCCCGGCCCACAACCGGTCCCACTGGGGTCCGGACGTGGCGAAATGCGCGCAGGTGTGGTGCGGGATGAGTCGCAGGCGGCAACAAAGAAAGATATTGAGAACCGCGACCGACACGCCGACAATCAATTACACGGACGGGACAGCTCTTGCGCCATGCGGAACGGCTCTTGCAACTGTCCAGACTCGTAGGTCGGCCCGCGAGCCGACGAAAAGCGGTCGCAAGAGCCTGACGGCGAACAGCAAGGAGAAGGGTCCGAGAGACCCCTGTCGTCGTTGGGGCGGAGACTGGAGACGCGGCAACAAGTGCCCGATTTCCTTTCTCTCTCTTGCGTCGCAGTCGGGCGTTGACGCGCCCCGCTGCAAGAACGGGATCGCCCGGTCAAAAGCCGGGCGTTTTCGTTTGTGGGGCTGGGAGGCTGCCCACGGCCCGTCCGCTTGCGCCTCGCGGCGCGCCCCAGCACACTCGGGCCCATGCGCTCTCTTCGCGTCGGACTCGCCCAGCTCAACCCCACGGTCGGCGACCTGGACGGCAACTTCCAGCGGATCGTCGACGCCATCGGCCGCGCCCGCGAACAGGGCGTCGAACTGCTGGCGTTCCCCGAGATGGTGCTGCCGGGCTACCCGCCCGAGGATCTCCTGCTCCGCCCGGCGTTCATCGAGCGCGTGCTGGAGCGCACCCGCGACCTGCTGCCACACACGCGCGGGCTGACCGTGGTCGTGGGAACTCTCGAGCGCGACGGCGACCTGTACAACGCCGCGGCGGTCATGCACGACGGCGCCTGGGTGGGCACGACGCGCAAGCGCTACCTGCCCAACTACGGCGTGTTCGACGAGAACCGCTACTTCACGGCGGAACGGCAGACGAACGTGTTCCGCCGCGGCGGGATCACGTTCGGCGTCAACATCTGCGAGGACATCTGGGTCGCCGGCGGCCCGGCCGAGGAGCAGGTGATGCGCGGCGGCGCGGACGTGATCCTCAACCTGTCGGCCTCGCCCTACCACGCGCAGAAGGCCGACGAGCGCCGGCGCATGATCGTGACGCGCGCCACGGACAACCTCGCCGTGGTGTGTTACGTGAACCTGGTGGGCGGCCAGGACGAGGTCGTCTTCGACGGCGCCAGCATCATCGTGGACGAGCGCGGGCGCGTGCTCGCCGAGGGCGCGTCGTTCGCCGACGACCTGGTGGTTGCGGACCTCGACCTGGACGAGGTGTTCAACGCCCGGCTCCACGACACGCGCCTGCGCAAGGGCCGCGCGCTGGACGAGGACGGCCCGCTGCAGCGCATCGACATTCCGGGCGTCGTGCCCGCCGCGACGGTCATCGGCGGGCGCGCCGCGCTCGCGCCGCGGCCCGCGCCGAAGCGGCTCGAGCCCGCGGCCGAGATCTAC
>CAIXRL010000410.1 GCA_903921835.1 Candidatus Eiseniibacteriota bacterium
AAACAAAGTCGCGATCGTCGCTTCCCTCTTCGAACGCCGCGCCGCGGGCCTCTATCACAACACCTGCGCGGTGATCGACGCGGACGGCGCGTTCGTCGGCAAATACCGCAAGATGCACATCCCGGACGATCCGCTCTACTACGAGAAGTTCTACTTCACGCCCGGCGACACGGGATTCCGCGCGTGGAAGACGAAGCACGCGACGCTTGGCGTGCTCGTGTGCTGGGACCAGTGGTTCCCCGAAGCCGCGCGGCTGACCGCAATGCAGGGCGCCGAGATCCTCTTCTACCCCACCGCGATTGGCTGGCACCCGACCGAAAAGAAGGTGTACGGCGCCGCGCAGCGCGATGCGTGGGAGACCATCCAGCGCTCGCACGCGATCGCCAACGGCTGCTACGTGTGCGCCCCCAACCGCATCGGCCACGAGCGGGTGGCGGGCGCCGACGGCAAGCCGGTGAACAAGGACGGTATCGAGTTCTGGGGACAGTCGTTCGTGTGCGGGCCCGACGGCCAGGTGATGACGCGTGCCTCGGTGGACCGCGAGGAGATCGTCACGGCCGAGTGCGACCTGGCGCGCGTCGAGTCCGCGCGCACGCACTGGCCGTTCCTGCGCGACCGCCGGGTGGACGCGTACGGCGACCTCGCGCGCCGCTTCTCCGACGACGAACGCTGACCGGGCCAGCGAGCACGCCATGGCCCGCTCCCGACTGCTGCAGGGCACACCCGCCGAACATGGCTACGCATTCCCCGCCGAGTGGGAACGCCAGGCGGCCACGTGGTTCTCGTGGCCACGCCCCGAGGGCATCTCGTTTCCCGGGCGCTGGCACACGGTGCCCGGCCAGCTCGCCGCGATCGTGCGCGCGATCGCCGAACGGCAGCCCGTGTGCATCAACGTGCCCAACGCGAACTGGGAGCGCATCGTGCAGGAACAACTGCGCGCGTACGACTGCCCGACGCGGCGCGTGCGCTTCTTCCACATCCCGACCAACGAATGCTGGTGCCGCGACCACGGCCCCGCGTTCGTGGTGAAATGCGGCCGCGGCGGCGCGCGCCGGCTGGCCGTGGTGGACTGGGGATACAACGCCTGGGGCGGCAAGTATCCGCCGTTCGACGCCGACGACGCCGTGCCCACGCGCGTCGCGGAGGCGCTGGCGCTGCCGCTGTTTCGCACCGACGTGGTCATGGAAGGCGGCGCGGTGGACTTCAACGGGGCCGGGTGCGTGCTCACCACCGAGAGCGTGCTGCTGAACAGGAACCGCAACGGCGGCCTGTCCCGCCGCGCGGCCGAAGAAATCCTGCGCAAATGGTACGGGCAGGAGCGCGTGCTGTGGCTGGGCGAAGGGATCGAGGGCGACGACACCGACGGGCACGTGGACGACCTGGCGCGCTTCCTGGACGCGCGTACCATTGTGACCGCGGTCGAGGACGATCCGCACGATCCCAACCACCGCGTGCTGAAGGAGAACCTGCGGCGCCTGCGCCTGCTGCGCGACGCGGCGGGCATGCCGTTCGACCTGGTGACCCTGCCGATGCCAAAGCGCGTCGAACGCGAGGGCCAGCGCCTGCCGGCCACGTACCTGAACTTCCTGTTCGTGAACGGCGCGCTGCTGGTGCCGACGTTCGGCGACCGCCGGACGGAACGCCCCGTGCTCGAGGCGCTGCAGCAGTTGCTCCCTGACCGGCAGGTGATCGGGATCGACTGCTCGGAACTGATCTGGGGACTTGGCGCGATCCATTGCCTGAGCCAGCAGCAACCGGCCGTGTGAGCCTCGCCCCACGGGTAGCGCACGAGCCCCGCGTCGCACCTGGCGGCGCGGGACTCGCTTCGTTGCCGTGAAGCCTTGACCCGGCCACAGGCCTGACGCGGCCGGAACCTCCGCGCCGGACTCCTTGCAACTCCCGGAAGCGGGCGAGATGCGTCGAGGGTAGACTCGATGCGGGCCGGGACGGAGCGAGCACGGCGTTCGCCGGCGACCCGTCATGACGTGCTTCCACGGTGGCTTTACCTCGCAGTGCTTCCCTGTTGTCTCGCGCCGACCTCACGGAGGAACTCGATGCGTCCAGGTTCAGGTTCGCTGGCTTCTTCGTTGTTCGACGCCCCGGGGCGGCCCCAGGCCCTGCGGGCGTTCTTGTTGTTCGCGCTCGTTCTTGGTTTGCAGATCCCGACGTTGTTCATGCACGTCCTCGTCTCCGAACGCCGCTCCCGCCACAACGAAGCCGCCACCGAGATCGCGTCCAAGTGGGGCAAGCGCCAGACCATCACCGGTCCTGCGCTGGTCGTGCCGTGGACCCGCCGCTGGCGGGAAGCCGACGACAAGGGCCACGCTCGCGACCTGACCGAGGAGCGCCGGCTGGTGCTCCTTCCCGAGTCGCTCGACGTTGACGCGCAACTGTGGAGCGAAGTCCGCAAGCGCGGCATCTACCCGGTCCCCGTGTATCGCCTGCAGGCGGACCTGCGTGGCCGCTTCGCGCCGCCGGACTTCGCCAAGCTCGGGATCGTACCCGCCGACGTGGACTGGAAGCGCGCCGTGCTCGCGGTCGGGATCGCAGACGCCCGCGCGATCCAGAAGCAGGCCATGCTCGACTGGAACGGCCGCGCGATCGAGTTCCTGCCGGGCAACGCGGATGCACCCGAGCTGGGCGGCGGCATCCACGCCGAGCTGGACCTGAAGGAGGCCCCGTGGGCACAGCCGTTCACGGTGCCGCTGCGCCTCAACGGAAGCGACGGCGCCTACTTCACGCCGTTCGGCAAGCAGACCCGCGTCCGGCTCTCCGGCGACTGGCGCAACCCCAGCTTCCAGGGAGCCTGGCTACCCACCGAGCGCTCGGTGACGGACGCCGCGTTCACCGCGACGTGGAGCATCCCGTCCCTCGGGCGCAACTATCCGCAGGCATGGACCGAGGCGGGCGAGTTGAACAAGGCGATTTCGGCGTCGGCGTTCGGCCTCGACCTCGGCTCCGATTTCGGCGCCTACCCGCTGTGTGAACGCACCCTGAAGTACGCGCTGCTGTTCTTCGTGCTGACGTTCACCGCGTTCTGGCTGCTCGAAGTGCTCGGCGGCAGGCCATTGCACCCGATCCACTACCTGCTCATCGGCGCAACGCTGTCGCTGTTCCTGGTGCTCGAACTGGCCCTCTCCGAGCACATCGGGTTTGGCGCGTCGTACGCCATCGCCAGCGCCGCGGTGGTCGGGCTGATCGTCCACTACGCCTCGGCGGTGCTCGGCAGCTGCGTCCGCGCCGCCGGCGTGGGACTCGGCCTGGCGCTGCTGTATGGCTTCCACTACGTGGTGCTGCGGAACGAAGACTACGCGCTGCTCCTGGGCTCGCTCCTGCTGTTCGCCACGCTCGCCGCCGTCATGGCGCTCACGCGCCGCGTCAACTGGTACAGGAGCACGCCTGACGGCGCGCCGCCGGCGGCGCCTGACGCCCGCTGACACCGGGTTCGCACGCGCAGGCCGCCCGCGGGTCCGCGCCCCGCAGGCGTTTGCGAGCCGGCGCTGACCGGCGACCGCCCCACAATCGCACGAGCCCCGCGTCGCACCTGGCGACGCGGGGCTCGTTTCGTTTGCGTGCCGCCGCGACTTCAGTCGCCGCCCTTGGCGGCCTTTGCCGCCGCCGACGGCGCGCCCGCCGCCTTCTTCGCCTCCGCCTTCGCGGCGTTGCTGGCGCGCATCGCAGTCGCCAGCGCCTTGTCGAAGAAGTGGATCGCCGGCGGTTCGTCCGCGATCAGGTACTCGAACTCGTCGCGGAACTGCTCCAGCGACATGTGCGCCGTGGCCGCGAAGCGCGCCAGCTCGTGCTCGTCCTCGAAGTCGTCGCGACGCAGGCGGATCATGTAGCGGCGCGCGATGGCGTAGCGCGTCGAGTGGATGTCCACCATGCGCGTGCGCGCACGGCCCGAGACCGGATCGAGCAGTTCCGCGAACGGGATCGGCACGAACTGGCCGGCCTGCATGGACACCAGCGCGGCGTTGCCGCCCTCGAGTAGGTACTTGGCGGCGCAGTAGCCCAGGTCGCGCGTGTACTCCATGTCGTTCGGGATCGGGTCGGCGCAGCGCAGCTCGTAGCCGATGTTCTTCTCGACGATCGTCGAGCCCAGCCCGAACTCCTTGAGGCGCTTCTGCACGGCGCGCTTGAGCATCTCGCCGATGTTCACCTCGGCGATGCGCACGTGGCCGTGGGCATCGCGCTCAACGTCGTCGAAGTTGTCGAAGTCCTGCGGATCGATGCTCAGCACCACGCCCTCGGCGATCACGGCGACGCCGTCGCGCCTGCCGTACGCCTGCCGTTTGATGATCGCGCACACCAGCGTGTCCACGAGCGTCTTGAGGCGGATCGGCTGCGCCCCGAACTCCTCGGGGATCAGCGTCAGCGTCGCGCCCGCGGCCTTGCCGATGCCGAGCGCCAGGTGCCCGGCCTTGCGGCCCATCGCGATGATGAAGTACCAGCGCGATGTGGTCTTGGCGTCCACCATGATGTTCTTCACGATCTCGACGCCCACGTGCCGCGCGGTCTGGTAGCCGAACGTGTCCACGTAGGACGGCAGGTCGAGGTCGTTGTCGATCGACTTGGGCACGTGCACCACGTGGATGCGGCCCGCCGACTTCTGCTCGAGCTT
>CAIXRL010000411.1 GCA_903921835.1 Candidatus Eiseniibacteriota bacterium
AGCCGCGCGTGCTGTTCCTGGACGAGCCCACGCGCGGCATCGACGTGGGCGCCAAGGTCGAGGTTTACGGGATCCTCAACGACCTCGTGGACCGCGGCGTGTGCGTCGTGTTCGTTTCGAGCGAGCTGCCCGAGGTGCTGGGCATGAGCGATCGCGTGCTGGTCATGCGCGAAGGTCGCGTGGCGGCGCAACTGCGGCGCGCCGAGGCGGGCGAGGAGCGCGTGATGCGCTTCGCCACCGGAGCGGAAGTCGCGCCGGCCTGACGGGGAGGGAAGCGGGATGGAGACGGAGGTGCGGGTGGAAAGCGGCGGGCCGCGGGTCGGGGGATGGCGCAGCGCGCTGGCGGGCTATCTGCGCGCGAACGCCCGGCAGTACGCCATGATCGTGGCGCTGGCCGCGATCTGGATCGTGTTCGCGGTGCTCACGGACGGCGTGTTCCTGTCGGCGCGCAACGTGTCCAACCTGGTCGTCCAGACCGTGACCACAGCGATCCTCGCGATCGGCGTCGTGCTGGTGATCGTGGCGGGGCACATCGACCTGTCCGTGGGGTCCGTGCTCGGCTTCACCGGCGCCGTCTGCGGCACGCTCATGATCTCGCGCGGCTGGGGCGTGCTGCCCGCGGTGGTGGCGACGCTGGCGGTGGGACTCGCGATCGGCGCCTGGCACGGCTTCTGGGTCGCGTACCGGCGCGTGCCCGCGTTCATCGTCACGCTGGCTTCGATGCTCGCGTTTCGCGGGCTCATCATCGGCATCACCGGTGGGCAGACGCAGGGCCTGGAGATGGCGCCCGAGGGCGTGGCGGAGCGCTTCAAGCTGATCGGGCAGGGCTACCTGCCGGTGTGGCGCCCGGCCGCGCAAGGGCAGTTGCACGACACCAGCCTCTACCTGGCGCTGGCCGTCGCGGCGGTGCTGGTGGTCGTGCGGTTGCGTTCGCGCGCCGCGCGCCGGCGCGACGCTCTGCCGGTGCCGCCCGCGTGGGTCGAGGCGCTGCGCATCGGGCTGCTGCTGGCGGTGGTGGGCGCGTTCGCCGCGGTCATGGTGTCCTATCAGGGCATCCCGTGGTCCGTCGTCCTGCTGCTGGCGCTGGCCGCGTTGTTCGCGTTCATCGCCAACGACACCACGTTCGGGCGGCGGCTCTATGCCATCGGCGGCAACCCCGAGGCGGCGCGCCTCTCGGGGATCCACGTGCCGCGCACCACGCTGGGGCTGTTCATGGTCATGGGGCTGATGAGCGCGCTGGCGGGAATCGTCTACACCTCGCGCCTGAACGCGGCCACGACGTCGGCGGGGCAGAATGCCGAACTCGACGCGATCGCGGCCGCGGTGATCGGCGGCGCCTCGTTGATGGGCGGCGAGGGCACCGTGCTGGGGGCGCTGATCGGCGCGCTGGTCATGGCGTCGCTCGACAATGGCATGAGCCTGCTGAACCTCGACATCACGTGGCAGTACGTGATCAAGGGTCTCATCCTGCTGCTCGCGGTGTGGGTGGACATGGCGCAGAGGAGGTCGGCGCGCTGACCCGCGACTGGACGTGGCCCCGCGTCCAACGGACCACCCCATTTGTTCAACGCACGCAGGGTTTACCACGCCCGCAGGCGTCGAGCGAGGCTGCGCGCGGGTTCATCCGCCGGCAGATGAGCGTATGCCGCAGCGGGTTGGAACGCGCGGTTCCCGCCCGCGGGTGGGGGCACGCTCCATGCTCATCACGTGTTCGCCACGGTCCGGAAGCGAACCGGCCGTACCGAGAGCGCGTTCGCCGTGACGTGCCCGCCGAACGGTGCATGCACGGCGCCGAAACGTGTTCTCAGCCGCCTACACGAAAGGAAGAGCCCATGAAGTCCCTCTTGTCAGGCCTGCTGTTGGTCGTCGCGCTCGCGGCATCGGGGTGCGCCCCGATGGGGATGAGCGCCAGCGTACGCATGCGCAGCGCGCCGCCGCCGCCCGCGCTCGCGTTCACCTCGGACCCCCACTTCAACTACCTCTCGGACCTTCAGGTGTCCGTGATCAGCGACGACAGCTTCGGCTCCGACATGTTCAGCCTGAGCGGGACGTACTACCTCTACGACAGCGGCTACTGGTACCGCTCGCAGAATCCCCGCGGCGACTTCGCGGCAATGGATGCGCGCCGCGTGCCCCGGCAGATCTTCGACGTGGACGACCACCAGTATCGCTGGCGCAGCCATCCCGACGGCTGGCGGGCCGGCCGGCAGAAGGTCGACCACGACGACACGCACGGCCAGGGCGACGGCGGCCGGGAACACTAGTTCCCGGGCGGCACGTCCCCG
>CAIXRL010000412.1 GCA_903921835.1 Candidatus Eiseniibacteriota bacterium
AGAGCGCGATCGTCTCGGAGCCGCGCAGCCCCATCTTGTTCTCGGGCTTGCCCAGCACCAGGCCGGGCGTGCCCTTCTCCACGATGAACGCGGAGATGCCGCGGTTGCCGGCGGCCCTGTCGGTGCGCGCGAACACCAGGTAGATCCCGGCGTTGACGCCGTTCGTCACCCAGTTCTTGCTGCCGTTGAGCACGTAGTGATCGCCTTCACGCACCGCGGTCGCCTCGAGGGCGCCCGCGTCGGAGCCCGCGCCCGGCTCCGAGAGCGAGAACGCTCCCAGCTCGTTGCTCACGAGCCGCGGCAGGAAGCGCCGGCGCTGCTCGTCGCTGCCGAACCGGAACACCGGCAGCGCCCCGACCGAGTTGTGCACCGCGATCATGATCGCGAGCGCCGCCGACACCCTGGCGATCTCCTCGAGCACGATCACGATCGTGCGGGCGTCGTAGCCCACGCCGCCCCACTCCTCGGGGATCGCCATGCCCAGGAATCCCTGCTCGGCGAGCTTCTCGATCGCCCACAGCGGCACGCCCTGCTCGGCGTCCCACGCCATGGCGTGCGGCGCGAACTCGCTGCGGCACAGGTCGCGCACCGCGTCGCGGATCGCCTTCTGGTCCTCGGTGAGGTCGAGGTTCATCGCTTCTCCCTGGCCGCGCTCAGGCGGGCCGGTGCTGGTCCGTTTCGCGAAACACGAAGAGGCACACGAGGCCGGCGAGGCCCATCACCGCGGGACCCGGTCCGAGCAGGAGCGACCCCGCCGCGGCGAGCGCGACCAGCGGCACCGCGCGGCCTTCGCCCAGCCACAGCGGCGGGACACCTGCCAGCCACGCCAGGCCGATGAGGCCCTTGATCAGGTGCGGCACCCACGTGGCCGTGCCCATCCGAACGGGCAGGTCCACGAACGCGCCCAGCTGCCCCACCAGCGCGAACTCCTGCCCCGTCACCCAGGGATAGAAGCCCTGGAAGACCGACGTGAGCCCGGGATAGAGCGCGCAGAGGGTCAGGATCAGGAGTGCGACGGGTCGTACGGGGCGCTTCATTCCACTTCCTCCGCGACGTGTTGCATCAGGCCTCGAGCGGGTGCTCCTTGAGCACCTGCCCGGCCACCACCATCTTCTGGACTTCGGTCGTGCCTTCGTAGATCTCGCAGATGCGCGCGTCGCGCCAGTAGCGCTCGACGTGGTACTCGCTCATGTAGCCGTAGCCGCCGTGCACCTGGATCGCCCAGTTCGCGCACCTCGTGGCCGCTTCGGAGGCGTGCCACTTGGCAAGCGAGGCTTCCTTCGTGTTCGGCCGGCCCTGGTCGCGCAGCCACGCGGCCTGGTAGACCAGCAGCCGCGCGGTCTCGAGCTCGACCGTGCTGTCGGCCAGCATGTGCCGGATCGCGTCGAACTCGCCGATCTTCCGGTCGAACTGCTCGCGCTCGTTGGCGTACTTCACCGCGGCCTCGACCGAAGCCTGCGCGATGCCCAGCGCCTGCGCAGCGATGCCGATGCGCCCGCCGCCCAGCGTGGCGAGCGCGATCGTGTAGCCCTTGTTCAGCTCGCCCAGCAGGCAGTCCTTCGGGACGCGGGCGTCTTCGTAGTAGATCTCGCGCGTGTCCGAGGCGCGGATCCCCAGCTTGCCTTCCTTCCTGCCCTTGCGCACGCCGGGCGTGTCCGCGTCCACGATGAACGCCGAGATGCCCCGGGCGCCCAGGCTGCGGTCGGTGGCGGCGTAGGTGATCAGCACGTCCGCGGGGCCGGCGTTGGTGATGAAGATCTTGGAACCGTTCAGGACCCAGTGGTCGCCGTCGAGCACCGCCGTGGTCTGCTGGTTGGCGGCGTTGCTGCCGGCGTTGGGTTCCGTCAGACAATACGCTCCCAGCTTCTCGCCCTTCGCCAGCGGCTCGAGCCACTTCTTCTTCTGCTCGGGACTCGCATACGCCATGAGCGGGTAGCAGACGAGCGAGTTGTTCACGGACGCGATGACGCCGTGACTGGCGCACGCGCGCGACAGTTCCTCGATTGCGACCACGTAGGACAGGTAGGTCATGCCGGCCCCGCCGTGCTCCTCGGGCACGAACATTCCCAGCAGTCCCAGCTCCGCCATCTTCTTCACGTTCGCGGCCGGGAACTCGTGGCTCTCGTCGATCTGCGCCGCGATGGGGCGGATCTCGCTCTCGGCGAAGTCGCGCACCATCTCGCGGACGGACTCGGCCTCCTCGCCCAGGTCGAAGGAGATGCCGGGGGCTGCTTCGGTGGTGTCGGCCATGTCGGCTCCCTCAGGGCTTCGGGTAGTCGTAGAAGCCGCGGCCGCTCTTGCGACCGAGCCAGCCCGCCGCGACCATCTTGCGCAGCAACGGGCACGGGCGGTACTTCGAATCACCCAGTCCGACGTGCAGCACTTCCATGATGGACAGGCAGGTGTCGAGCCCGATCAGGTCCGCCAGCGCCAGCGGCCCCATCGGGTGGTTCATGCCGAGCCTCATGACCGTGTCGATCGCCTCGCGCGTCGCGACGCCCTCCATGAGCGTGTAGACCGCCTCGTTGATCATCGGCATGAGGATGCGGTTGGAGATGAAGCCGGGGTAGTCGTTGACCTCGACCGG
>CAIXRL010000413.1 GCA_903921835.1 Candidatus Eiseniibacteriota bacterium
CTCATGCGCAAGGGTGATGCGCTCGAGCGCCGGGGCAAGTACGATCTCGCGGTGAAGGCGTATCAGGACGCGCTCGTATTCGAGCCGGACAATGTCCGGATTCACTACGACATCGGCCGCGCGCTCAGCCGCATGAACCAGCAACCGGAGGCAATCGAGCACTTCCAGCTGGGGCTGCTCTCCAAACAGAAATCCGTCCGGGCGAACAGCCTGTACAACATGGGGAACTGCCAGTACGGCCAGCACAGGCTCGACGAAGCCATCGCCATGTACACGCAGGCACTGCTGGTCCGGCCGAACGATCTCGAGGCCAAGCAGAATCTGGAGTTCTGTCTGAAGAAGCAGTCGGAGCAGAAGCAGAAGCCCGATTCCACGGGCAAGCAGCCGCCGCCGAAGCAACAACAACAGCAACAACAGCAACAACAGCAGCAACAGGCCCGGCAGCAGAAGGGCGCCATCAGCAAGGACCAGGCGAATCGCATGCTGCAGGCGCTGCAGGGCAAGGAGCGGGAGAACCGCAAGCAACCGCCCCGGCAGCCGCAGCAATCGCCCGCGGGAGGCAAGGACTGGTGAGCGCGACCCTCGGTTCGGCGCGGTTGCCCGCACACTCACGCCCCGGGCGGCGACAGGCGCCGATACGGGTCGTCCGCGCCCGCGCGCTGCTCGTTGCGCTGCTCGTTGCGCCGCTCATCGCGCTGGCGTCGCCGCCGGCCGCCGGTGCCGGCGACCTGGTGTTCTCGGCTGCCGTGGACCGCTCGACGGTCGGGCTCGGAGAGCAGTTCCAGCTCGAACTCACGGTGCAGGGCGAGAACATGTCGTCCGTGCCGACGCCCACGCTGCCCGCGCTGCCCGACTTCAGCGTGCTCGGCAGCACCAGCTCGCAATCCACGAGCATCTCGATCGTCAACGGCCAGATGAAGCGCCAGGCCTCGATCTCGTTCATCTACGGTCTCGCGGGCAAACGGCTCGGGAAGCTCTCGATCCCGCCCTGCCGCCTGGCCTACCAGGGCAGGGAGTACGCGAGCCAGCCGGTCGAGATCACCGTGGTGAAGGGCGCGCAGGGCCAGGCGGCGCCGGCGCCGCAATCGTCCGCCTCGCCCGGCGGCGGGGAGGCGCCGGGCGAGGGCAACCTCGCGCTGCTGGCCGAGCCGAACCGCCGCACGGCGTACGTCGGCGAACCCATCACGCTCGAGATCTCGGTGGCGACACGGCTTCGCATAACCGGCGGCGGCTGGGCCGAGGCCCCGACGTTCGAGGGGTTCTGGGTGGAGAAGATCCTCGACGCCGACAAGTTCGACTTCCGGCGCCGCACGGTCGGCGGCCGGGCGTACGAAGTCTCGCTGCTCAAGAAGGTGGCGCTGTTCCCGATGTCGCCCGGCGACGTCACGATCAAGCACATGGCGCTGAACGTGGCGGTGCTGCAGCCTTCGCGCGACTTCTTCGGCATGTTCGGCAGCCCGCAGAGCGTCAAGGTGGAATCCCGGCCGATCACATTGCACGTCCTGCCGCTTCCCGACCGGGGCAAGCCGGCGGAGTTCTCGGGCGGAGTGGGCCGCTTCACGATGTCGGCCTCGCTGGATCGCGCCACGAGCAGTGGCAGCGAGCCCGTGAGCCTGACCGTCCGCATCGCCGGCAGCGGCAACGTCCGCATGATCGAGAAACCCGTGATCGCGCCCGTCACCGGGCTGCGCATCCTGGCCCCCGAGATCCGCGACGACGTCCACGTCAACGGCGACGACGTGCGCGGCACCAAGACGCTGCGCTACCCGATCATGGCGCAGGCCGACGGCAAGTACGTGATCGCCGCGATCCGCATGGCGTACTTCGATCCGCAGGCGAAGGCGTACCGGACGCTCGAGGCCGGGCCGTTCGAGTTCGCGGCCAGTGGTACCGCGCCCAACGCTCCCGTCGCCGAGGCCTCGGGGCTCAAGGTGCTCGGGACGGACATCAACTACATCAAGTCCGACGCCACGTCGCTTCCGGTCACGCCGTCCGCCCCGCCGTGGTGGCCGAACCTGCTCTACGTGCTCTCGCTCGCGACCGTCGCGGGTGCGTTCGGGTATCGCGAGCACAGCGCGCGCCTGCTGTCCGACCGCGGCTACGCGCGCAAGGTGCGCTCGTCGGGACTGGCGAAGCGCCGCCTGCGGCAGGCCGAGGGTTTCCTGGGGAAGCGCGACGAGAAGGCGTTCCACTCCGCGCTGGCCACGGCGGTCGTCGGCTACATCGGAGATCGCTTCAACATCGACACGCACGCCATGACCAAGGACCAGCTGCGCGACGAGCTGGAACGCGCCCAGGTCCGGCCCGAAACCCGGGCGACGATCATGGAAGTCCTGGAGCACTGCGAAACCGCCCGCTTCGCGCCGGCGATGCTCGCCGGCCGTGATCCACGGGCCCTGTTCGAGAAGGCGCGCACCGCGCTGGGGCAGGTCTAGTGTCCTGTCCCAGGAGTCGCTTGGCAGTCGGCGCCCGCTGTGCGCGGCCCGCTGCGTTGCTCCTCCTCGACGTATCCTATGGGTACGACTTCGTCGTCGCGCCTTGCCGGCCGGGCACGTCGGCCGCCTTTGTGGTCAAGCTACTCCTCGGACGGGACTTGCCCGGTGTATTCATGAACCGCGAGCCGAGAGTGCGAGA
>CAIXRL010000414.1 GCA_903921835.1 Candidatus Eiseniibacteriota bacterium
CATTGCGCTTCGCTCGGCAGCACCAGCCCGGACCACTTCCCGTATGCCACCGCGTCGTCCCAGCTCACGCATACCACCGGGTGGTCCAGCTTCGCCGCAGGGCACTGGCCATTCTGCCAAATGGCGGGCGCACCGCTGTAATCACTCACGTCCGGCGCCCGGTGCTTCGTCTCCGTCACGAACCGCCCGTACTGCCGGTTCGTCACGCAGTACACACCAATCCAGTACTCGTCCAACCGCACACGGTGCTTCGGGCAGTTCGTGTCCTGCCCGTCCCCCATCTCGAACTCACCGGCGGGTACCCGTACCAGCACGCTGCCATCCTTCGCGTTCACCACAAGACTGCGCGACGTCATGACCTCGCGCAGCGCAACACTCGTCGTCAAGGACATGAGCGCACCTCCCGGTCCACAAATGTGACACCTCCGCCACGGTGGGCTTGCCGCTTACTGGCGGCGGAGGCGTCCGGGGTTTCGTTTCCGCATGTGCGGAACACGGGAATCGATGGATGGGACAGTTTCGTGTCCTGGCCTGCAAAACTGTGCTCACGAGGCGGAAGCCCTGGTTGTCGTTGCGGTTCGACGGGTCGTTCCTGTTGCGGTACGCCCCGCGGAAGTTCGACGCGTCGTCGTTCCTCCAGCTGCCGCCACGGTTCACCCGGTTGGCGCCTCTGCTCCATCGTCCCTTCCCTGCGGGGCACCAGCGGCTCGCCACATCCGAGAAACCGCCGCGGCCCGTCCAGCGAACGCGCACAGGCCTGCAACTTCACTTCGTCCAGCTCCCCGGCCGCGAACTGCGCCAGGCGCTGCGCCAGCAACCGGCGACGCCGCCGCAGCCGCGACCCGCGCTGGCGCAACAGGCCCGGATAGACACGCCAGCCCAGGAACGGCATGCCCTCGCTGCTCGGCGCCACGACGGTCGCCTGGTGCTTGAGCCCCACGGCCAGCCGCTCGCGCAACCGTTCGTCGAGGTCGCCGGCCAGCGCGTGCAGGGCGTCCCTGGAATCCGACCACGCGGCCATGTCGTCCATGTAGCGCACGTAGCCGCTCACGCGGCGCTCCTCCTTGATCCAGTGGTCGGTCTCGTCGAGATAGTAGTTGGCCAGCCACTGGCTGGTCAGGCTGCCGATGGGCAGGCCCTTGCCCCGTGTCTGCCCCGGCACGGCGTGCGTGACGATCCGCTCGAGCAGGTCGAGGAGCCGCCGCTCGCGAAATAGCCGTGCGAGTTTGCCCAGCAGGATCGCGTGATCGATACTGTCGTAGTAGCGGCGGATGTCCACCCTGAGGAAGTACCGGTGAGCGCGCGCGTGGACCTGCGCACGCTGGATCGCCCGGTGGCTGCCCTTGCCGACGCGGCAGGCGTAGTTGTCCTCGATGAGCCGCCCTTCGATCGCCGGCGCCACGAACGCGCACACCGCGTGGTGCACGACGCGGTCGCGAAAGTCGGAGCAACTGATCAACCGCGGCTTGGGATCGAGAATGCGAAACTGCCGGAACGCCCGCGGCTCGTAGCGCCCGTGGCGAAGCTCGTCGGACAAGCGCGGCAGCTCGACGGCCGCGTCGGCCACGAAGCGCCGCACGGAATCGCGCGCACCCTTGCCGCTGGCCGCACGGCGCAGGGCCGCCTCCAGGTTGGGCAGCGAGGCAATCGCCTCGAAGAGCGAGCCGTGCGATCTCATGATCCCTCCTGCGCCGGCGCGCCGCCGCGTAGTTCGGCCGGGATCAGCGCCAGGACTTCGGCGCCGTACTTGGCGCACGTCGCCTCGCCGATGCCGTCGATCTCGCGCAACGCCGCCAGCGTCTCGGGCAGCCGCCGGCACACCTCGACCAGTTGCGCGTTGCGGAACAACACGTAGGCCGGCACGCCAGCGGCTTTCGCCCGCTCGTTGCGCCAGTGGCGCAGGCTGCGGTAGAGCGGCTGCAGCGCCGCCGCGAGCGCGCGCCCCGGATCCGCCTCGGCGCCCCCTTGCGGCCGCGCGGCCGCGTCGTCCACCACCAACACGAAGGCCAGGTGCGGGTGTCCGGCGTGGACGAAGAAGTGCTCGCGCACCTCCAGCAGGTGCCCGCCGGCACACGCGCGGTCCAGCACCTCCTGCGGAAAACCGCGCAGGCGCTCGTCGTACTCCAGCGTGACCACCTTCACGTGCATGCGAGCCCCACCCTTCCCGGCGCCGGCGGCAGCGCCCCGCGGAGGCACCACCCCCACCCACACGCGCCCACTTGCCGCCGCGGGCCCCGCCGTCCCGCCGCCGCGGCTCGAGCTGCGCGCTGCCGCGCGAGCGATCCCGCGGCCGCCCGAGCCGCGGATGCCACGCCCACACCAACCTCAACACAAACGCCCCCACCCCACGCGGCCTGCCGGCACGCGATCCCCCCGGAGCAGGCCAGGATCACGAACCTGCCCTCACGAGGCGGAAGCCCAGGGAGACGCTGCGGACCGACGGGACGGACCCGTGGCGGAACGCCCCGCGGAAGCGCGACGCGTCGTCGATCCAACAGCCGCCGCCACGGCGCACCCGGAGGGCGCCTGTCTGCGGGCCCTGAGGGTTCTCCGTCGGACTCTGCGCGTAGTACTTATCCTCGTACCTGTCCGCACACCACTCCCACACGTTCCCGCTCTGCTGGTACGTCCCGGTGCCGCTGGCACCTGCCGGGTACCCCCACGCCGACGCCGTCTGCTCGGTTCCCTTGTTCTTGTCGTTGCGACACCGGGACTCCTCCCACCCCGAACCCCATGG
>CAIXRL010000415.1 GCA_903921835.1 Candidatus Eiseniibacteriota bacterium
CGCTGGCCATGACCGTGCTCGCCTCGCTGGCCATGCTGGTCTACGTCAGCATGGAGAAGCGCGAGTTCTCCATGCTGCGCGCGGGCCTGGGCATGCTGTTCGTGCCCATGCTCATCCTCATGGGCTTGCAGATCGTGTTCCCGATCGGCGGCACGATGGGCCTCGTCATCGCGGTCGTGTTCCTGGCCGTGTCGGTGGGCGCGATGCTGTGGAAGCTCAACTTCGTCGTGCACAACATGCCCGTGAACATGCCGACCGAGGGCGCCTACGAGCTGACCCTCGGCATCGTGGTGATGTTCTGGAACCTGCTGTCGCTGCTCAACCGCGGGCGTCGCCGCTGACGCGGCGCGTCTGCGCCCGATTCCGTCTCGCGGCTCCCGCCGGATCGG
This sequence comes from Candidatus Eiseniibacteriota bacterium, assembly GCA_903921835.1. Taxonomy (GTDB): domain Bacteria; phylum Eisenbacteria; class RBG-16-71-46; order RBG-16-71-46; family RBG-16-71-46; genus CAIXRL01. Next base: position 390 of record CAIXRL010000415.1, read on the forward strand.
CGGGAGCCATCCCGTACCCGAGGGAGGTCCAATGCGTCGCATCGTGATCGCTGGAGTCGTACTGGCCGTGATCGCCGCCGTTTCCGTTCTTGCCGCGCTGCCGGGCGCGTTCGCGCAGGGCCCCGGAGGCATGGGCGGCCCGGGCGGCCCCGGTGGCCCTGGTGGCATGCGGCAGGGAGGCGGGATGCAGTTTCCGCCCGACAGCTTCTCCGCCGATCGCGACAGCCTCGTGAAGATAACGCTCGAGCGCATCAAGGGCCGCGAGGGTGAGCCGGCCGAAGTCGTCTTCAAGAACGTCAAGGTCTCGCACGGTCGCACGGCGCTCCAGTTCCTGAACGGCATGAACGGCCTTGGCCGCAGTCTCGGCGTGCCGTGCTCGCACTGCCACATCGAGAACCACTGGGCGGACGAGGACAAACCGGCCAAGGAAGAGGCGCGCAACATGATGCGGATGACCGCCGCGCTCAACGATTCGCTGATTCCGCAATATCAGTGGCCGCACGACGAAAAGCCGCGCGTGGGCTGCTTCACCTGCCACCACGGCCAGGCCAAGCCGGGCGGCATGGGCGGTGGGCGCCGCGGCCCCGGCGGCCCCGGTGGGCAGGGCCGGCCGGACGGCCAGGGACGCCCCGATGGAGATCGTCACTAGCCCGCACTGACTTGAAAGTGCGCCACAAGTCCATGGGAACTCGTGGGGAGACACTTTCATCGCTCGTGGCGGCCGAAAGGCCATGACGACTATTCATGAACCGCGAGCCGAGAGTGCGAGATGTGCGTCAGCCGGACCCACCTTCGGTGGGTGCCCCAAGCTCGGCCGGCCGCGCCGGAACCGTGTTGTCAACACGATGAGGACAGCGGCCGGTCGATCTTCGCAGCGGATGGCGCGCAAGGCCAGCGCAGGCTATAGTCTTGGATCCCCTCCCTTCATTCTCGATAACCCGGACCATTCATGGGCCGCTCACAGGCTGCGGGCTCATGAATCGTCCGGGTTACGTTCAACCGTTTCGGAAAGTTGAGAAGACTACATGACCAAGGTACTCGACGTCGTCCTACTGCTCGCACTGCCCGCGTCGGGCAAGTCCGAGGTGCGGCGCTACATGGCGAGCCTCACGCCGGACCAGTGCCGTGACGAGTTCCACCTCGGGCCCACGGTGCAGCTCGACGACTACCCCTACGTCCACATGATGCGGCGCGTGAGCCAGGAGCTGCGCGCACGCGGTCACGATGGCCTGTTCTTCGATTCCGACGACCAGTCCATGAAGGAGCCGCGCGACTGGGGTACGCTGATCGAGCTGCTCAACGAGGATTTCGACGACCTCGTGCAGCGCCGTCGGCCCGCGCCCGCGTCGGCCGCCACGTGGATGCTCGACCGCTTTGACGCCGCGCGCCGCAAGGTGGGCGCGGCGCCCGCGCTGGCAGCCCTGGATCCGAAGCTGCGCGCCGGGCTGATCGCGGTGCTGGAGCCCGAGGCGAAGAAGCTGCTCGCGGACAAGAACGAAGGCGTGCCCGATTCGCTCGAGGGCCGAACGGTCGTGATCGAGGCCGCGCGTGGCGGGCCGGACGGCTCGACGCTGCCGCTGCCGGCGCCGCTGGGCTACCGTTACTCGATCGCGCAGTTCAGCGACGCGATCCTGTCCCGTGCGTCGATCCTGTACGTGTGGGTCACGCCCGAGGAGTCGCGGCGCAAGAACCACGAGCGCACCGACCCGAACGACCCGGGCTCGATCCTCAACCACGGCGTGCCGATGACGGTGATGCTCGGCGACTACGGTTGCGACGACATGGAGTGGCTGATCCAGCACTCCGACCGTCCCGACACCGTGAAGCTCGAGTCGCGCGGTCGCACGCACCACCTGCCGGTGGCGCGTTTCGACAACCGCAAGGACAAGACCACGTTCGTGCGGGCCGACAAGGCGAAGTGGAAGCCGGAGGACGTGGCGGCGCTGCATTCCGGCCTCGGCGGGGCGCTCGAGCGCCTCGCGCAGCTGACGGCCGCCGGCTCCTGACGGATTCGCGGGAAACGGACACGGGGGCGCGGTCCACGCGGACCGCGCCCTCGTTCCATCGGGGATGAACGGCTGTTTGCGGAGCTGCCGTCCGCTGGTGCACGCTAGCCGGGACGATCCATGAGCCCGCCGCCTGCGAGCGCGATCTGTGCGTCATCTGCTGCGAAGCTCGACCGGCCGCTGTCCTCATCGTGTCTCCAACACGGTTCCGGAGCGGCCGGCCGATCTTCTTGCCGCTGACGCACATCTCGCACTCTCGGCTGGAGGTTCATGAATCGTCCGGGCTAGGTCCGATCTTCAGGCAGGCCCATGCGCCTCACGTTCGACTTTCGCAGGAGAGATTCATGACACACCGCAAGAAACTCGCGATCCTGGTCGGCGGCGGTCCCGCCCCGGGCATCAACAGCGTGATCGCCGCCGCCACCATCCGGGCGCTGCTCGAGGGCGTGGACGTCGTCGGTGTCGAGGACGGCTTCGAGTGGCTCATGCAGGGCAACATCGACCACGTCCGGGCGCTCACGATCGGGGACATCTCGCGCATCCACTTCCGAGGCGGTTCGCACATCGGCATCGCGCGCGCGAATCCCACCAAGGATCCGCAGCTGCTCGAGAACACCGTGATCTCGCTGCTGCGGATGGGCGTCACCGACCTGATCACCATCGGCGGCGACGACACGGCGTTCTCGGCGATGAAGCTCGAGCAGAAGTCGGCGGGCCGCATCCACGTGGTGCACGTGCCCAAGTCGATCGACAACGACCTCGACCTGCCGTCCTACGTGGACACGTTCGGCTACCAGACCGCGCGGCA
>CAIXRL010000416.1 GCA_903921835.1 Candidatus Eiseniibacteriota bacterium
CCGTTGACGATCGCGTGCGGGTCGCGCTGCGCCACGACGCAGCGCGCGATGCCGGCGGCGATGAGCGCCTCCGTGCACGGCGGCGTGTGCCCGAGGTGCGCGCACGGCTCGAGCGTCACGTAGAGCGTCGCGCCGCGCGCGCGCACACCCGCCTGCAGCAGCGCCTCGACCTCGGCATGCGAACCACCCAGCGCACGGTGCCAGCCCTCGCCCACGACGCGCCCGGCGCGCACCAGCACGGCGCCCACGACCGGATTCGGCGCAGTCCATCCGCGGCCGCGCTCGGCGAGCCGCAGGGCGCGCATCATGTGGCTTCGGTCGTCGTCGCTCGCACGCATCTGGATTCGCTCCCGAATCGAAGAACCCCACGGCACGGACCGCGGGGCTCGAGGCGCAGGGAGGAATACGCGTGCCCCGACCGCGATCCCGGGGACGAACCCCGGAACGGCATGGGCATGCGCGTCCTCTCCTTCTCTCATCCCGACTGTGACGGTCGGCCCCGGAATCGCACCGGGTCTGCTCACGCGCCATGGCCCGGCACGCTCGCTCGCGGGCTTTACCGCCGGTGGGGACTTGCGCCCCGCCCCGAAGGAGAAAAGCAACATTGAGAATACGTTGCCCCGGCGCACAGCGTCAAAGCGGCGTGCTCCGGACCGGGGATTGGCGGGCGCCGGAGGCCGGGCCGGTCAGCGCACGCGAGCACGCGGCGCGTGCGCCGGTGGACGCGGCCGGCGGGCAGCCAGCCCGGACAACTCAAGAGCCCGCGGCCTGCGACCGCGATCCACGCGCCATCCGCAGCGAAACCCGACCGGTCGATGTCCTCATCGTCTCTAGAAATGCACCCCGAACCGCGCCGAGAGCAGCACCCAGGTGGCGCGCGAGGGCACCGGCACCACGCGGGCGCCCAGTTCCAGGCCCACGGCCACGATCGGCATGCGGCGCGACATCAGCAGCGTGGCGTCCGCAGCGAGTTCGGGCCGAATCCCGCCCACGGTCAGGTCGCTGAAGCCCGCGCCGCCGGCACCCACCGAGAGGTCGATGTTCGGGCTGGCGACGCCGGGACCCACGGACCAACGGGCGATCGGACCGTTCGCGTTCACGTGCGTGAAGAGCAGCGCCCCTTCGAAGATGCCGTAGTCGAGCGAAGCCGTGATGCTGCCGCGCGTGACCTGACTCGAGCCAAGCATGTTGAGCGACACCGCCGGCCCCACTCGCCAGGCCGGAGCCAGCGGATAGTCCACGCCGACGCCGGCGGACATGGAGCCGCCCGGGGCGAGCGCGTCGATGAGGGGCAGTGTGTACCCGATCGAGATGTGGCCCCGCCACGCGTCCAGCTGCATGGCAGCGCCCGCCGGGCGCGACACCCCCGCGAGCGCGCCGGCGACAAGCACTACCGTGATGAAACGCTTCATCGTGCCCCTCCCCGCCCGGCCTTACACCGGGTGCTCAGGCGTTGTGCCGGATTTCCACGCAGTCGCCGTCCTTCACGAGGTAGTCGCGCCCTTCGACCCGCAGCTGGCCCTTCTCGCGCGCCTTCGCGTGACTGCCGAACGACATCAGGTCGGTGTACGCGATCACCTCGGCGCGGATGAAACCGCGCGCGAGGTCGGAGTGGATCTCGCCCGCCGCGTCGACGGCCGTGTCGCCGCGGTGGATTTCCCACGCGCGCACCTCGTCGGGGCCGACCGTGAAGAACGAGATCAGCCCGAGCAGTTCGTAGCACTTGCGGATGACCAACGTGAGCCCGTCCTCGGGCACGCCCATCTCCTCGCGGAACATGGCGCGCTCCTCGGGAGGCAGCGCCACGATCTCGCGCTCCGCGTGCGCGCGCAGCGTGATCGCAAGCGCGTGGCGGCCCAGCGTGGGCGGCTGGCGCGTGGAGGACTCGTCCTGGTTCCAGACCACCAGCAGCGACTTGAGCGTGAGGAACTGGAAGCCCTTCATCAGGCGCTCCTGCTCGGGCGCGAAGTCCACCTCGCGCAGCGGGCGCTCGGCCTCGAGTGACTCGCGGCAGACCTTGAGCACCTCGCCCTCGGCGGCCGCTTCCTTCTTGCCGATCTTCATCTCCTTCTCGATGCGCTCGAGCCGCGTCTCGACGATGGCGAGGTCGTTGAGCACCAGCTCGGCCTCGAGCTCGCGCAGGTCGCGCGCGGGATCGACGCCCTTGACCGCGGGAACCGCGGGGTTCTCGAAGTCGCGCACCACCGCCACCAGCGCGTCGCACTGGCGCACGCCCGTGAACAGGTCCTGGCCCTTGCCCGGCTTGCCCTGCCCCGCCGCGGCGCTGTCCACGAACTGGATCTGCGTCAGCGCGGTCTTCTTGGGGTTGAACATGGCCGTCAGGTGGTCGATGCGCTCGTCGGGCACCCTGACCACGCCGACGCGGTCACGGGCCGAAGCGCCCGGCGGCGCGGCGGCACCCGCACCCTGCATGAGGATTTCGAACAGCGTGGTCTTGCCGGCCTGCGGCAGACCCAGGATGCCCACTCGCTTCATGGTCTCAGTTCGGAAGGGAGGCGAAAAAAAATACAGCCCGCGGCGAACCCCGCCGCGGGCGCAGGAATCGTGAATGGGGACTTTACGGGGCGCCGGGAAGGCGCGTCAATCCTGCCCGTGGGTGCCTTCGCGATACGCGCGGTTGAGCGCCTCGCGCAGCCGCTCGTTGAGCTGGACCGGGACCGGAACCGAATCCTCGCAGCGGTAGAGCGAGATGGTCTTGCGCAGCGAGTCCACCTCGACGCTGCAGTCGCGGCAGCCGCCCAGGTGCTCGTTGATCCGCGTGCTCAACTCGGCCCGCGCCTCGTCGTCGAGGTACTCCCAGAGCTGGTCCAGGACTTCCTGGCAGGAGAGCTTGCTCACGGTTCCACGACTTCAGGATTCATCGGAGTGCCATCCCCACGGCCAGGTTGCGCGCGATCACAGGTCTGCCGGGCGGGTTGGCGCGCTGTCCCCGTTCCGGATGTGCATCGGCTGCTTGGATGCGGCAGATGCCGAGAAGTAGTGCAAAGAATGCCCCCGCCCCACCGGAGGGCAATCTCTGCGGATCAGCATGCGCCAGCGGACTCGCGGGCACAAGTCGGCGCGCCGGCGATTGGAGAACTGGCCCCGGCCGGTGTGCCGGCCTGGAACAGAAACCGGGACACCACCGGGGGCTCGCGGGCTGGCCGCATTGAGGCCGCAACCCTCCGGAGGTGGCGGTGAGGACTACCGGTACGACGCCTTGATGCTGCCCCAACTCGTGGGCTTGGTCGGCACCAGTGCCGAGTTGAACACTTGGATGCGGTGGTTGTACGAGTCCGCCACGTAGACGGTTCCGTTCCCGCTCACCGCCACTCCGTACGGGTTGGAGAACTGCCCGTTCCCGCTCCCAGGGGAGCCCCACTGCACCATGTAAGCGCCTCCGGGGATGAACACCTGGAGGCGCTGGTTGAACTCGTCCGCCACGTAAACGTTGCCGGCGGCGTCCAGCGCCACGCCGCGGGGGTGGTTGAACTGTCCGTTGCCGCTGCCGGCACTGCCGAACTGGCCGAGGTAGCCGCCGTCGCTGGTGAACTTCTGGACGCGGTTGCCCCACCAGTCCGAGACGTAGACGTTGCCGCCTGCATCCAGCACCACGCCGAACGGGTTGCCGAACTGCCCGTCCCCGGTGCCGTAGGTGCCCCACTGGGTGATGTACGCGCCGCTGCCTGTGAACTTCTCGACGCGCTGGTTGTTGTTGTCCGCCACGTAGCAGACGCTGCCGCTGCCATTCACTGCCACGCCGGTCGGGTGGCTGAGCTGCCCATCCCCGACGCCGTAGGTGCCCCACTGGGCCAGGTAGGCGCCGCTGCTGCTGAACTTCTGAATGCGGTTGTTATCCTGGTCCGCGACGTAGACGTTGCCGCTGCCGTCCACCGCCAGTCCGAACGGGTACTCGAACTGCCCGTCCCCGCTGCCTTCCGTCCCCCACTGGGTGACGTAGACGCCCTCGGCGGTGAACTCCTGAATGCGGTGGTTGTACGTATCAGCCACGTAGACATTGCCGCCGGCGTCCACCGCCACTCCGGAGGGGCTGTGGAACTGCCCGTTGCCCGCGCCGAGCGCGCCCCACTGGCGGAGGTAGGGAGACACCTGCGCACCAGCCCCGGCGCGCGGCGCGGTCGCGAGGACGATGGCGAAGAGGAAGAGAGCAACGAAGGAGCACTTGTTCATGGCGGCCTCCAAGGTGGTAGGACATTGCGATGAGGCTCTCATCCTACGCCCGCTGACGGAGCAAGGTAAGTTCTCGGGCATGTGCCGGAGACACCGCGGCCTTCACGGACGCGAACCCGATCACGATCGAGGCGCTGCTGCCGGCCCCGGAACCTGCAGGCGCACGATCGGGCCAGGATTCCGAAACTCCAACTCGGGCTTCGGCTCGCGGCGCCGCCCTGGTCCGGCATACCGACAGGCACACCGCGCCCCGCTGCGTAAGTTGGTGACCCGTGCTGGGATCGAACCAGCGACTCCCTGATTAAAAGTCAGGTGCTCTACCGACTGAGCTAACGGGTCAGGGAAGGCGTGTTTGCGGGCACGGGTTGCGGGCGCGCCGCCTGCCGCGAGCGACGAATCCGCGGGTCGCGCACAGAGTTATAGGAGGAAGGCCCGGCGGTGGCAAACACGCATCCAGGCTCGGATCTGAGCGCGTCGCGTCCAGCGCGTCGAGAGCACCCGACCACTTCTCAGCGGCCAGCAGAGTTTCCCAGCCTCGCCGCACGCGCCTCCGTCGGCTCGTGCGCTCATCGGATCACGCTGGCCCGGGTCGCCAGCGACTTGCCTCCGCGCTCCAGTTGAATCAGGTAGACGCCCGGCCGGAACGTCCCGGTGGCGTCGAGTTGGACGACGTGGTCTCCTGGACCCATGGTCCCGACATCGCGTCGCAACAGCCGCCTGCCCGACACGTCGTACACGCTCAGGCGCGCCGCGGCGGCGTCCGGCAGCGAGAACGCCACCGCGAGACCCTGGTGCGAGGGATTGGGCGTCGCGCCCGCCAGGGCGAAGCTCAGGCGCGGCACGTCCACCCAGGATTCGGCGCTCGTGGCCGCAGCGGGGCCGGCGCTCCAGACGAGGCGGTAGCCGTACCGCGTGCCGGGCTGCGCCGTGCGGTCCTCGTACACCACCTGCCCCGTCGCGTCCTGGCTCACGGGGCCCAGGTCAATCCAGCCGCTGGCCTTCGTCCGCCGCTGCACCGCGCCGGCGAAGTTCGCGGTGGGCACGCCACGCCACGCAAGCGTGACGCTCCAGGGGTGGGCTTTCACCTGCCCGGCCGCGAGCGCGGCGGGCACGGGGTCAGCGGACCGCAGGCCCCAGGCGTCCGCGGTCTGTAACGCCCAGGAGTTGTTGCAGGGGTCCTGCACCCCATACGCGATGACGACGAGATCACGACCGGCATCGTAGGCGGCCGCCGCGCCCCAGCGCTGCAGGGGCCAGTCCCCGGATGAGTCGGCCCGGGTCCAGTGCGAACCGGGAGCGAGGGGCAGGTACCAGAGATCGTTCATCGGGGCGCCGTCCGCGGCGCGCCCGCCGAACAGCACGAGCCTCTGCCGGCGCGAGTCGTAGACCGTGGCGGCGAACGCGCGCGCCGATGGACCGGCGCCCGCATCGAGCAGCGACCACGCGGGTGTGCCGTCGAGCGCGAGCTGCCAGGTGTCATTGAAGCAGACGCTGTCCGTGCCGCCGCCGAAGACGACCATGCGATTGCCGACAGGATCGTAGATGGCGCCATGCCCGAAGCGTGCCCGGGGCGCCGGGGCGAGCGAGTCCAGGCGCGTCCAGCGCTCCTCACCGTCGAGCAAGAGCATCCAGGTATCGCCGTATGCGCGGTCCCAGTTGCGGCCGCCGAAGACGATCATCCGGCGGCCCCGCGGGTCGTACACGGCCGCGTGGAGGTAGCGGGCCGCGGGAGTCCCGCCTGCTGCGGCGAGCGCACTCCAGGGCGACCCGTCCTGCAGTGGAAGCTGCCAGAGCCCGCCCCACGTCCAGTCGTTGTACGAGAACCCGCCGTAGGCGATCAGGCGGTCGGCGATCGGGTCGATGACGAGGGAGCGTCCGAAGTGCCCGACGGGCTCGGAATCCGGACTCATCAACGTCCAGCGCGTGCGCGCGTCCCTCGCGAGACTCCAAAGCTGCGGCGGCGAGTACGCCAGGTACTCGTCCTCGGCCTCGTACTGGTTCGTTCCGTCCATCGTCAGGGTGCGTGCGCGGGCCGAGTCGTAGACGGCCGACATGAGATAGCGCGCCGAGGGCGGCGATGGGCCGCCGGGTTCGAGCAATGTCCACGCCGGCGTCTGCGTGAGCGAGAGTGCCCAAGTGTCGTCACCGCTGCCGCCGAACATCGCGAAGCGGTCCCGCCGCGTGTCGTACCCCACGCACGCCCCGGCGCGAGCGCCGGGTTGCGCCCCGGCGGCGCGCGTCCAGCGCAGCGAGTCCCCGAGCTCGAGCACCCACGCCTCGGCTTGAGTCTGGTTCTGCCACCCGTCCCACGCGTTACCCCCGTAGACGAGCATCCGATCGTGCAGCGAATCGTAGGTCGACGCCGTCAGCCAGAGACCCGGCGGCCCATCGCCGGCGGCGTGGAGTTCAGTCCACGCGAGCGAATCCCCGAGCGTGAGGGCCCATAGATCGGAGGGCAGCCGCCCCTCATTGTCGGCGCCCGAAAGAACGAGCATCCGCCGCCGAACCGGATCGTAGGCAGACGCTCCCCAGGCTCGGGGTCCAGGCGGGCCACCCTTTGGTGACAGGAGCGTCCAGCCAGAATCGTCCGCGAGCCCAAACGCCCAGACATCGTCGTGGTACCACGACGTGTATTGGTCGGGCGAGTAGCCACCGAACGCCAGCAATCGGTCACCCACCGGATCGTAGATCGCGCAGGCACCCCAGCGGTCACTGGGCCCGCTTCCCGGGGGCGCCAGCATGGTCCACGCCGGGGTTCCGCTGAGCGAGAGCGCCCAGACGGCATTCGCGCCCCGGCCGCCGAAGACGACCATGCGCTCGCGCACGGGGTCGTAGATCGACGCGCTTTCGACCAAAGAGTATGGGGCGGGTCCGTCGAGGTCGAGCTGCCGCCAGCGTCCGGAATCCGCGAGCGATCTCACCCAGGTGTCGCCTGAAGCGCCCGCGTCGTTCCATCCACCCGCGAGCACGAGACGGTCGCGTGGCGAATCCACGATCATGGCCGCAGAGAGCCAGCCCATGGCGCTCAGCGGACTCCAGCTTTCGTTCCCGGCGCCCGCTGCGCTCCGGGGCGAGCGCCACGGCGGGTTCGTCAACCGCTGGAACGGGCCGGCCGAACCGGCGCGCGTAACGCGCCAGTCCGGGCGGGCGCGGTCCGGCCCCTGATTCGGATGGGCAGGGCGTCCGATCCCGTACGGATAGCAGACCGGCACGTAGTACGCCGGGCTTCCCACGGCCGTGGGCGCCCCGAGCGCCGCGAACGCGATACACAGGATGGCTCCACGAATCGTCTCGAGCGCGACCCGGCGAAACGGCCCACGGCTCTCGAGGAGTCGAGCCAGGAGACCGGAACGGCACCCCCGCCTGGTGTCCATGGAACGCTCCCCTAGAAAGACAGCCCACCCGCCAGACGCTGACGAGGGCCACCAGCGGCGCCCCGCGAGCGAGCCCGCCACAAGGGGGCCTGCAGTGGCCACGAAGCAAGTGCGCTGGAGCGTACCCCCCGGCGGGGGTAGCTACCAAACGCGGCGCCCTCTCTGCCAACATGCTTGAGACACCGATACTGTGGACGTGGGAGCTGTTGCTCACACCGAAACGCCCGCAGCAGCCGGCGATCGCGCGGCGCGACCTCGCAGGGGCGACACTCCGCGCCTAGGGCGAATGACACCGGGCCCGCCCCGCCACCGCGAGGAGAGCCCGTTGGTGGTGCCGCCCGCATCCCCAACGCGCGAGGGTCAGTCGATCGTGGTCGGCTCCGCGACGCCCGGGCCGCCCTGCCGCGCGTACGCGGGCGCGGCCGGGAGCGAGCCCTCCCAGCGGGACAGCAGCATGTAGAGCGCGCAGCCGAGCTTCTCGCGGCCCAGCTCGCGCGGCTCCAGCCGTCGCGACCAGAAAGTGCCGAGGTCGTCGCTGAAGTGCCGCTTCGCGCTCCCTCGTGGCGCGCCGCAGCCGGCCACGCCGGAGATGCTCCACAGCCGCGCGCCGTCGGCGCCCGAGAGCGCGGCGGTCATTTCGACGATCGCGCGCCCGCCGTCCGCGATCTCCCAGCGATCGATGCGCACGCTGAGCACGGCGTCCACGCCGAGACTGCGCGCGAGTCGGCCGGCGGCTTCGCAGTCCACCTCACCGCGGCGCCAGATCTGCGCGTGCACGGCGTCGAGGTCCACGGGACCCGGGGCCGTGCGCGCAAGTGCGATGCGCACCTCGTCGGCGCGCAGCCAGCGGATCCCGCCGTCGCCGCGAAACTCGGTCCAGCTCTCCTCGACCAGCCGCTCGGCGTCGGCGTTCCCGCTCACCGATGCGACCGGGAGGATCGCGATGGTCGCAATCTCCCGCGTGCCCGGCGCCGCGCTGCGAAAGTCATCGTCGGCGGTCGCCTCGCGCGCCGTCGCGGCGCGCGGGCCGATCGCCAGAAGTGCGGCCGCCAGGGCCATCCCGATCACGAACCTGCACTTCGTCACGTTCATGGAATCCTCCCCCGAGCTCTTGGGGGCACCCTGCTCGCCGTCCCGGTCGCCACCGGAGATCGCGTGCCGTGCGCACCGCCCGTCCCAACGGCGGCATCCGCTTCGCAACGGCGTGAGCCTGTGCCCACTCGAGGAGGAATACGTGCGCGACGAAGCGCGGGTTGCGAATCGTGACGAATGCCGCTCGTGGGCGGCGAGGCAGCGCTCGTGCCCGGCGGCGGCACGCTGGGCGACGTGGGTGTGCTGCCCCTTGCTGGAGCAGTCGCGCAGGCCGCTCCGGACGCGGCCGGTGTGCTTCAGCGAACGATCGCGACCCTCACCACGTCGCGCCGCTCGCCGCGGCGCAGCTCGACCAGGTAGAGCCCCGGGTTCACGCGCTCGCCACCCGCCCCGCGCGCGTCCCAGCGCGCGGAGCGCGCGCCGGCGGGGACCGCGAGCACACGCACGGCGCGCCCCTGGACATCCGTCACGCGCAGCTGCGCGTCCGCGGCCAGCGGCGGGCCGAACGCGAACGCCACCTCGCCGCGCGCGGGATTCGGTGCGGCCGAGAGCGACAGGCCGGCGGGCGGCGGGCTGTCACCCGCGTCCAGGACGGGCGTCATGCCGATGCCG
>CAIXRL010000417.1 GCA_903921835.1 Candidatus Eiseniibacteriota bacterium
GCGAGCCCCTGTGCGGCCAGCTCGTCCGCGAGCGGGCCGCCGTGGGCGAACGCGGGCTCGTCCACCGTCCACGCGCCCGCGGCGGCCGCCGCGGGCAGCGCGCCCTCGACACGCAGCGAGCGTTCCACGACCGCCTCCAGGCCCGCCTCCCAGCCGGCGGGGGTGAGCGTCTCGAGCGGGATCGCGAGTTCGTCCGTCGTCGGCTCGGGGCGCGCGGCGTCGAAGGCGGCGAGCCGCGGGCGCGAGGCGTCGAACGCGGTGCGGTCCAGCGTGCCCGCGACGAGCGCGTCGGCGAGCACCAGCCGCGCGCGGCGCACCTCCTCGTTCCAGTGCGCGTGCAGCAGCAGGTCGCAGCCGGCGGCGAGCGCCGCGGCGCTGCTCTCGCCGGCGGTGCGTCCCGCGGCGGCGCCCTGCATCTCGAGCGCGTCGGTGATGCAGATGCCCCGGAAGCCCAGCCGCCCGCGCAGCAGGTCCGTGACGATCGCGCGCGAGAACGTGGCGGGCCGTTCGGGGTCGAGCGCCGGGTACACGACGTGCGCGGTCATGACCGAATCGGCATCGATGTGCGCGCGAAATGGCTCCAGCTCGCGGCGCTCCAGCGTCGCGGCGTCCGCGTCGCAGGTGGGCAGCGCGAGGTGCGAGTCCACGCGCGTGTCGCCGTGTCCCGGAAAGTGCTTGAGGCACGACGCCACGCCGGCGGCGCGAAACGCGCGCAGCACGGGCGCCAGCGCCTCACGGACGGCGCCTGGCGTTTCACCCCACGCGCGCGGGCCGATCACCGGGTTGTCACCCTCGCTGTGCACGTCGGCGACGGGCGCGAAGTCCCAGTCGAAGCCGAGCGCGCGCAACCTGCGCGCGGTGACGCCGGCGATCGCTGCGATCTCCGCGGACGTGGCGCCGCGCGCGAGCACCGCCGCGTTGGGCGGCACCACCAGATGGCCGGCGAGTTGCGAGACCCAGCCGCCCTCCTCGTCGAGCGCGATGAACAGCCGTCGCGGTCGCGCGAGGTCCCGCAGCCGCGTGGTCAGCCGGCGCAGGTCCTCGAGGTCGCGAAAGTCGCGCGCGAAGACGATCACGCCCGCCGGCGGGTACTGCGCGAAATCCCTCTCCCACGCCGGGGCAAGACCTTCCGGCGGGAGGCCGATCACCATGCGGCGGGCGATTCCACGTTGGGCGTCCATGTGAGTGGCGGAAGACTGGGGGAGGGTTCAGCCGCTGTCAAAGCGTGGCCCCGCGCCCCCGCGGCGCTCCGTACGTCGCCCAATTTGGCGCGGTCGTGCAATTCGCCCGTTGGGACCCCGACTCGGGGCAGGCTACACTGCATCATGAGTTTCGCGTGCCCATCCGCCCGCTCGAGGAGGTCTTCCGCCGTGCGTTCACGCTTCGTCCCGCCACTCGTCCTTGCGCTGCTCGCGTGCGCGGCGTTGGCGCCGGCGGCGCTGGCCTCGGCGCAGACGGGCCTCGCGCGGCCCGGTGGTCCCGGAGCCGCGCCGGCGGGACCGGGCGGCCCGGCGTCCGCGGCCCCGCGATCCGTCGCAGGTCAGGTGAAGGGCCCGTTCACCCTGCTCTACGGGGATGATCACATGTTCGGCATCGTGCCGCCTCCCGGCTGGGTGGTGGACGACAGCAGCGGGCTCGGTTCGAAGATTCGCGTGGTGCTCTACCCGCTCGGCCAGACGTGGGCCACGGCGCCGACGGTGATGTACTCGAACCCGCTGCACCAGGACCCGCACGCGCGCAAGACGTTTGCGCAGATGATCGAGCGCGACCTCGCCGCCTTCCGCAAGCAGTCCCCGCACGGCAGGGTGGTGAGCGCGCCCCCGATCCACAACGTGAAGGGTCACCAGGCCGAGGTGCGTCACTTCTCGCCGGACGGCCACGAGCCGCTGAGCGCGGTCGCGTACTACGAAGAGAAGGACATGGTCATGCTGCTGGTACTGGAATCCAAGACGGCCGCCGGATTCCGGGCCGCGCTGCCCGGATTCAACGGCATGGTGTCGAGCTACCAGTTCGTCGCCAGCAACCCGAAGGTGCCGGCCGATGCGCGGCCGGGACGCCCGAGGTGAGCGTGCGCGTCTCGCAGAAGAGCCTGCGATTCACGGAGTCCGTCATCCGCGAGATGACGCGGCTGGCCAACGCGCACGGCGCGGTGAACCTGTCGCAGGGCTTTCCCGATTTCCCCGCGCCGGAGGCGATCAAGCAGGAGGCGGTGCGCGCGGTGCTGGCGGACGTGAACCAGTACGCGATCACGTGGGGCGCCAGACGCCTGCGCGAGGCGCTGGTCGCCAAGCAGGAGCGCTTCACGCGCCTGCGCTTCGATCCGGAGCGCGAAGCGGTGGTCTGCTGCGGCGCGACCGAGTGCATGATCGCGACCCTGCTCGCGCTCGTGGACCCGGGCGACGAGGTGATCGTGTTCGAGCCCTTCTACGAGAACTACGGGCCCGATGCGATCCTCTCGGGGGCGACGCCGCGCTTCGTGAGGCTGCGCGAGCCCGACTGGAGCTTCGATCCCGCGGAACTCGCCGCCGCGTTCAATGGCCGCACGCGCGCGATCATCGTGAACACCCCGAACAACCCGACGGGCAAGGTGTTCTCGCGCGCCGAGCTCGAGTCCATCGCCGCGCTGTGCCGCAAGTGGAACGTCACGGCCGTCACCGACGAGATCTACGAGCACATCGTCTTCGAGGGCGAGCACGTCTCCATGGCGGCGCTGGAGGGCATGCGCGAGCGCACGGTGACCATCTCGGGCCTGTCGAAGACGTGGAGCGTGACCGGCTGGCGCATCGGCTGGTGCCTGGCGCCGCCCGCGATCACCGACGCCATCCGCAAGGTGCACGACTTCCTCACCGTGGGCGCGCCCGCGCCGCTGCAGGAGGCCGCGGCCGTGGCGCTGGCGATGCCGGACGAGTACTACGCCGGCCTGGCGAACGGCTATCGCGAGAAGCGCGACTACCTCGTGCCCGCGCTCGCCGCAGCCGGCTTCGGCGTGTTCCAGCCCCACGGCGCGTACTACGTCATGACGGACCTCTCGGACTTCGGCTTCGCGGACGACGTCGCGTTCGCGCGCTTCCTCGTTTCCGAGGTGGGCGTCGCCGGCGTGCCCGGTTCGAGCTTCCACTCCGACCCCGCGTCAGGTCGTCAGCGTCTGCGCTTCCATTTCGCGCGCCGTCGCGAGACTCTGGAAGCGGCGGTCGAACGTTTGCAGTCACTCAGGTCCCGCCTGCCGGCGGGACGCCACCGCTGAACCCCGGGGATTCCATCCACATGCCAGCCAAACGTCGCCCGTCCCTTGGTCCCGTCGGCGTCGCCATGCTGCTCTCCGTGCTGCTCGGATTCGGGCTCGCGAAGGCGCTGCACGCGACCGACGACCTGCGCGGCAACCTCGACCTGTTCGAGGACGTGCTGTTCCGCGTCCAGAACAACTACGTCGAGGTGCCCGACAACGAAAAGCTCATCAAGGGCGCCATCGACGGCATGCTCAAGACGCTGGATCCGCACTCGGTGTTCCTGCCCGAGAAGCGGGCGCAGCAGATGGACGAGCAGTTCCACGGCGAGTACTCGGGCATCGGCGTGCAGTTCGACATCCAGGACAACAAGATCGTCGTGATCTCGCCGCTCGAGGGCACGCCGGCCTACCGGCTCGGCATCCGCGCGGGCGACAAGATCTTCGAGATCGACGGCAAGCCGCTCAAGAAGGGCATCAACAACGACGACGTCTTCCACTCGTTGCGCGGCCCGACGGGCTCCACGGTCGGCGTGACCATCGAGCGCGAGGACGAGCCGGAGCACATGCACTTCACCATCGAGCGCGCCAAGATCCCCATCGAGAGCATTCCGTACGCCTACATGATCCGCCCGGGCGTGGGTTACGTGCGCATCATCCGCTTCGCCCAGACGACCGGCGAAGAGCTGCAGACGGCGATCGCGAAGCTGCGGGGTCAGGGCATGAAGAGCCTGCTCATCGACCTGCGCTCCAACTCGGGCGGTCTGCTCTCGCAGGCCGTGGACGTGCTCGACCAGCTCGTCCCCCAGAACGCGCGCCTCGTCTACACGCGCGGCCGCATCGCCTCGTCGAACGCCGACTACTACAGCACCGCGCGCACGACGAAGTGGACCGAGGGCCCCGTGATCGTGCTCGTGGATCACGGCAGCGCCTCCGCGAGCGAGATCGTGTCGGGCGCCATCCAGGACCTCGACCGCGGTCTCGTCGTGGGCATCAACACGTTCGGCAAGGGGTTGGTCCAGAACCAGATCAACCTCACGCAAGGCAAGCTGCTGCTCACGATTGCCCGCTACTACACGCCCAGCGGCCGCGGCATCCAGCGCGACTACAAGAAGTTCGGTGACAACGCGGACTACCAGGAGGACGCCTTCAAGGAGGACGTGCCGTCCGACTCCGCGCTCAAGACGCGTCCGCAGTTCAAGACCGTCGCGGGCCGCACGGTGTACGGCGGTGGCGGCATCTACCCGGACGTGGTCGTCAAGGATCCGCCCAACCTGACGCGGGCGGAGATCGACTTCATCACCAAGCGCGTCGGCTTCGAGTTCGCGACCCACTGGGTCACCCGGCATCCGGGCATCGACAAGGACGGGCGCTGGTCGTACAAGAACGCGGATAGCACCCAGGCGTCGGAGGCATTCGATCCGCACTTCCAGCTCAAGCCGGAGGAATGGACGACGCTCAAGGGCCTCTTCGCGACCAAGAAGATCACGGTGAGCGATTCGGTATGGACCGCCGAGAAGCCGTTCATCGAGCGACAGGTTCGTGCCGAACTCGCCAGCGCCACGCTGGGTTCGCTCGACCGCTACCGTATCGCGGTCGAGGACGACGCCCAGCTCAACGCCGCGCTCGGCATGTTCCCCAAGGCGCAGCTGCTGATGGCGGCCGGCGCCGAGGCGCAGAAGAAGGCCGCGCGCCGCTGAGACGCCCGGCCCGAGAACGCACGACGCCCCGGTGGAGCGATCCGCCGGGGCGTCGGGCGTTTGGGGTCGGGCCAGGTAACGCTCTGCGGTTTGGCGTCACGGTCGAGCGATGGCGGTGCGTCCGAGGAGCGAGCGAAGCCAGGGACGGCGTGAGCCGCGACTGGATGCAGTGAGGCGAGGCAGGATGCCGAGCCGAGCGGGCCGTCATCGCTCGACCGTGATGCCGAACCGCGGAGGACCGATCACGCGCTCCGGATCGTCACGGCGCGGGCGTCGTGCCGTCGCGGCCCACCGTGCGCAGGATCCAGGCGTAGTCGAACGCCAGGTCGCGCAGCGCGTCGTAGCGCCCGCTGGCGCCGCCGTGGCCGGCGCCCATGTTGCAGTGGAACAGCAGCGGGTTCGCGCCGGTCTCGAGCGTGCGCAGCTTCGCGACGTACTTGGCCGGCTCCCAGTAGCCCACCTGCGAGTCGTTGAGGCTGGTGCGGACGAGCATCGCGGGGTAGGCGCGCGGCGCCAGGTTGTCGTAGGGCGAGTAGGCGCGCATCCAGCCGTACTGCTCGGCGTCCTTGGGATTGCCCCACTCCTCGAACTCGCCCACGGTGAGCGGCAGCGTCTCGTCCAGCATGGTGTTGAGCACGTCCACGAACGGCACCTGTGACAGCACGCCCTTGAACAGCCCGGGCTGCAGGTTGGTGACCGCGCCCATCAGCAGTCCGCCGGCGCTGCCGCCCTGGATCACGAGCCGGTCCTCGCGGGTCCACTTCTGCGCGACCAGGTGCTGCGCGCACGCGATGAAGTCGGTGAACGTGTTCATCTTGGTGCGCATGCGGGCCGCGTCGTGCCACGGCTTGCCCAGGTCGCCGCCGCCGCGGATGTGCGCGA
>CAIXRL010000418.1 GCA_903921835.1 Candidatus Eiseniibacteriota bacterium
ATTGGGGTACCCCGGCGTATGCTCCGCCCAAGGCGCGTCCAGGTGATAGACCACCTGGCGCGAAACGCATGGACCGCCCTCAGCGCGGCAGCCGTGCGTTGCACGAACAGTACGGCGACACGCGGTCCGCTTCAACGCGAGTCGTCGAGGGCGGAGAAGCGCCGCAGGCAGGAACACGCGGGCTCCTACCAGCCATCCACCCGGTCTCGCCGCTTCCGGTTCAGCTCGGCGGGTTGGTTTCGCGTCCGGTTCCGGCACCTGTGGACAACCCGGCTTGATCGAGGGCGTGCGATTGGTAGTTCTTGCCAGAAACTATCACTCGAGGCCCCCGGCCAGCGTGCGGAAACGAAAACGCAACTCCTCGTGGCGGGCCAGCTTCGGCGCGAACACCGCCGAAGTCCACGATTGGCCCGTCATTCCCGCCCGCAAAGCCCCGTCGCCTCAACCCGAGCGATCCCATTCCCCGGACGCTCCCCTCGCCGACGAGTCCATCAGGCGCGAGAACCTCGATGGGCGCGAGCTGTCGCGGCAGAAGGACGCGGGTTTACAGGACCGCCTGCGATCGCGTGCCACCCGCGCACCTCCGAATACCCCGGGTTACTCGCGAGGCGCGGCGCGAATCCCGCCGCGGCGAGCACCGGTTTGCGCGTAGAGCGTAGGAAGTTCCAACGCCGTGTCGGATTCTTCGACACGTTCATGCCATGACAGGAGGCGACGAAACCGACGTGCTCCGTGCC
Organism: Candidatus Eiseniibacteriota bacterium; assembly: GCA_903921835.1. Lineage (GTDB taxonomy): Bacteria > Eisenbacteria > RBG-16-71-46 > RBG-16-71-46 > RBG-16-71-46 > CAIXRL01. Next base: position 738 of record CAIXRL010000418.1, read on the forward strand.
CCGCAACGCGTTACGCGCTACGCGGCCCACGGACAGCCGGGGCACGCGACTTGCGGGGGCTGGGGGTGGGTTGTGCTCTCCAGGACGGTGGGCGACCCGGTGTCCAGGTCACTCGCAATGACGCGATGCGGAGGTTGCCGTGGATCAGCTGGTGGGCCAGGAATTCTCGTGGCTGCACGTCATGAACGTGTCGCTGGGAATCGCCACGCTGCTCGTCATGCTGTTCATGATTGGAGCAGTGGCGCGCGATCTCGCGCACCACGCCCGTCCCCGCCGGCACTGACGTACGCGTCGCCACCCGGGGGCGACCCGACGAGCGGCCTCGTCGGTGCAGCGCCCCCGGCAGCGGCGCGGTCAGCGCCGGATGCCGTGGCGCTTGAGCCGGTCGTAGAGTGACGAGCGGTCGATCCCGAGGGCGTGCGCGACGTCGGTGACGTTGCCGCCGTGCCGGCGCATCGCGGCTTGGATGACGCGCTTCTCCACCTCACGCAGCGGCAGGTCCGCCGGCACGCTTTCGTCCGTGCGGGCGCGCGCGTCGGCCGCGAGGAAGTCGAAGTCCTGCGCGCGCAGGGCGTCCGCGTCGCACGTCACCAGCGCGCGTTCGACGGCGTTCTGCAACTCCCGCACGTTGCCCGGCCAGTCATGCTCCAGGAGCAGCATCAGTGCGTCCTCGGTCACGTCGTGCACGTCGCGGTGCAGTTCGACCGCCAGCCGGTCGATGAAGTGGCGCACGAGCAGCGGAATGTCCTCGCGGCGCTCGCGCAGCGGCGGCACGTGGATGCGGATCACGTTGAGACGGTAGTAGAGATCGCTGCGAAACCTGCCCTCCCGCACCATCTCCAGCATGTCCGCCTTGGTGGCCGCAACGACGCGCACGTCCACGGGGACCTCCTCGGCGCCGCCGACCCGGAAGAAGCGCCGCTCCTGCAGCACGCGCAGCAGGTCGCCCTGGAGCTTGGGCGGGATGTCGTCCGCCTCATCGAGCAGGAGCGTGCCGCCGTCGGCGAGCTCGAACTTGCCCTTCTTGCGCCCGACCGCGCCCGTGAAGGCGCCCCTCTCGTGGCCGAAGAGTTCCGACTCGAGCAGGCTCTCCGTGAGCGCGGCGCACGAGATCGCGACGAACGGCCGATCCGCGCGGGGCCCCGTGGAGTGCAGCGCGCGCGCGATCATCTCCTTGCCGGTGCCGCTCTCGCCCTCGATCAGCACGGTGCTGCGCTGGCCCGCAATCTCGCGGATGAGGTGGAAGATCTCGAGCATGCGCGGGTTGCGGCTGACGATGTCCTCGATGCGGTACTGGCGCGAGAGCTTGCGGCGCAGCAGGGCGTTCTCGCGTTCGAGCCTGCGCACGCGCAGGTTGCGGCGCACGAAGAGCGAGATCTCCTCCGGGTTGCACGGCTTGAGGATGTACTCCTGGGCGCCCTCCTTGATGGCCTGGATCGCCGTGTCCACGGTCCCGTGCGCGGTGATGATGATGATGACCACCGCCGGCCGCAGCCGGCGGATCTCGCGCATCGTCTCGATGCCGTCCATTCCCGGCGGCATCTTGAGGTCCACGAAGCAGAGCGCGTAGTCCTTCTCCCCTGCCATGCGCACCGCGTCCGCGCCGCAGGCGGCGGTGTCCACGGGGAAGCCGTCCTCGCGCACCCACGCCGCCAGCGATTCGCGCGCGACGCGCTCGTCGTCCACCACCAGGATCGGGAAACGGTTCACGTGCGGGGCTCCTCCGGGGCATGGCCCGGGTCCGGGTCCTGCGGGTGGGCGGGAGCGGAGGTCGCCCCCGCAAGCGTGAGCGGCAGCACGACACGGAAGCACGTGCCCCTGCCGGGCGTGCTCTCGACCTCGATGTCGCCGCCGTGCGCCTGCACGATGCCGTAGACGACGGCCAGTCCCAATCCTACGCCCTTGCCCTCCTCCTTGGTCGTGAAGAAGGGATCGAAGATGCGCGACAGCGTCTCGGGCGGCATGCCCGAGCCACCGTCGGTCACGGACAGCTGCATCGTGTTCGCCCCCGGGAGCGCGCGGGTCGAGACGGCGATCCGGCCACCCTCGGCCATGGCCTCGGCGGCGTTGAGCACCAGGTTCAGGACCACCTGCTGCACCTGCGACGCGTCACACGGCACGAGCGGCAGGGACGCCTGGAGGTCCATCTCGACCTCCACGTCGAGCAGGCGGAGCTTGTGGTCCACGAGCGCCACGGTCTTGCGGACGAGCGCGTTCAGGTCCTCCTCCCCGCGTCGCGGCGTGGAGCGGCGCGAGAAGGCGAGCAGGTCGCTCACGATGCGGCCCGCGCGCGCCGTCTCGTGCGAGACGTCGGCGAGGTAGCCGCGGAACTCCCCGATTCGGCCTGGCGGAATGCCCTCGTCGGTGAGGATGCGCTGCATGAGCATGGAGAGATTGAGCACGCCGGAGAGCGGGTTGTTGATCTCATGCGCGACGCTGGCCGCCAGCTGCCCCAGCGAGGCGAGCCGGTCCGCCTGGACCAGCTTGCGCTGCGTCGCCTCGAGTTGCGCGGTGCGCTCCTGCACGCGCGTCTCCAACTGCTGACGTGAGTCGTTGATCTCGGCCACCGCCAGCTGAAGCCGCTGGCGCATGGTGTCGAACGACCTCGCCAGCTCGAGCATCTCCTCGCTCCCGCTCACCTCGATCGGGCGATCGAGTTCCATGGCGCTCACCGCGCGCGTGCCCTCGATGAGCTTCACGATGGGGCGATGCAGGAAGCGCCGCGTGAAGAACACGAGAAACGCCGCGACCAGCGCGACTTCGCCCAGCAGCACGGCCACGGTGCGCACCTTCAGCGCGGCGATCTCGGCGTCCACCGGCGCCAGATCCAGCCCGACGTCCAGGATGCCCAGGACCGCCTTCTCCACCGGGTGCGCGTGGCAGGGCGCGGCGCTGCAGGCGCGTTCGTTGTAGATGGGCGTGATGAGGCCGAGCGTGCGCACCCCCGTGACGTCCCGGAAGGTCCGCGCCCGCGACGGCACGTCCACGCGCACCAGCGGCTGCTCGCGCGTGTGGCAGACGAAACACGCCTCCGTGTTCTTGTCCACCATGCGCCCGGCTTCGGGGCGGGTGGAGTACACGATCCGGCCTTCCTTGTTGAAGATCCGGATCCACTCCACGCCCTTCTTGGTGGCGACCGTCTGCATGACCTCGTAGGCGCCCTGCCGGTCGTCCGAGAGCATCGCATGCCAGGTCGCACTGGCGATGCCGCGCGAGAGCTGGTCCGCACCGAGCACCATGTGCTCGACCAGCTGGCGCTGGTGGGTGCGGACGTTCACGACCGCGGCCGTGCCCTCGATGACCGCGATGAGGACGGTGATCGAAACGGTGAGCTGCACGGCGAGCCGCTGACGGAACACGGGAACCTCCCTGCAGGGCATTGTCGCGCCGCGACGCGATCACGGCCGCGCCGCATTCTCCACCCGGGCGGTACACATAGCGAGACCCCGGCTCGTTTCCGAGCCGGGGTCAGGAACTTTCGGTGTGGGTGGCGCTGGGTTACCCCGTGGGGGCCCCGGTCCGCCACTGCAGCCGGAGATCCCCTTAAGAGGACGCCACCTCCACCGAACGACTACATGAATAGTTCAATGGGACACCTCCTTTTCGGGGCTCTGCTGCCACGGAGGGACCCAACCCTCCCGGTTCCGTCAGCCGCCCAAGCCTTCGAAACCGCGCGCGGGATGACCGCACGAATGAACTTGAACGGAGTGTGGACGCGCACATTCCGCGTGTCAAAACAATTCGGCGTCAGGCCCGACCGCAAGCGCCAGCACGGCCTTACGGGCGGGCAGGACGCCCGGACCGCGCGATGGCGCGTGTTGGCACACGCTTCAACACACTGCGGTGCCGGGCCAGGGCGGGCCGGCGCGCCTCATCGCCCGCCACCCGGCAGGCGCGCCAGCATCCGCTGCACATCCGGGTCCCTCGCGGCCGACGAGTCGCCGGCGGCGGCGTAGCGCTCCAGGTCGCGGCGCGCCACGCCGAGGTCGCGGAAGGACTCGTCGAGCACGCGCAGGAAGCCGATCGCGCGCAGGCAGCGCGGGTCCGGCGTCGGGTCGAGCTTCTCGAAGCGGACCGCGAACGCGAGCAATCGCGCGTGGCCCACAGGGTGTGCTCGCGCGGCGGGCGCCGTCTCCGACTGGCTCAGCACGAGCGCCGCACGGGTGATCACCGCGGCCAGGCGCCCGCGCTCGGCGGCCTCGAAGCTCCCGGGCGCGTAGGCGCGGAAGTAGGAGTCGAGCGAAACCGCGTCGAGCACCGTGAGGGTCGCGCCCGCCTGAGCGGCGGCCGACGGTTCGGCGCCCCGCGCTCCCGCCCACGCGACGAATCCCACGGGCGTCAGGACGTCGCGCAGCGCATAGCTAGCGTCCTTCACCCCCACGAACGCGACCGGACGGCGCGGCAGGAGATGGTCCAGCCAGAGCAGGTTGCGCGTACCCGGCAGCCCCGAGTAGCGGTCCTCGGTGTACGCGAGCGGCCACTGGCTGCGGAATCCGGCGCGCGTCACGAGATAGAGCGACTCGGGCGGCGCGTCCGCGACGCGCA
>CAIXRL010000419.1 GCA_903921835.1 Candidatus Eiseniibacteriota bacterium
CACTTCAGGATCGCCACGCGTGCCGAAGCGGCATGCGTGCCCTGCGTCAGCCGCAACAGGTACACGCCCGGCGCCAGCGCGCGATCCGTCGCCAGCGCCAGCGTGTGTCGGCCCGGCCCCAGCGCGCCCACCTCGCGCTCCAGCACGCAGCGGCCGCCGAGGTCATACAGTGACAACGTTGCGGCCCGTGCCTCGGGCAACGTGAATGTCACGCTCGGCGGGCCCGAGGAAGGATTCGGCCACCCCCCCGCCAGCGCGAACGCGAGCGACCCGCCCTGCGGCACGTCCGTCGTTCCCCCCGGCAGCAGGAACGCGTACGGGCTCTCGTTGCCGTGGACGTCCACCGCCGAGAGCCGGTAGTAGTGCGGAACACCCGCGTGATCCACGTACCCGGTGTCGGGCTGCGCGACGACGAGGTTGCCCGGACCCGGCACAAAGCCCGGCGTGTCGCCGCGGTACAGCCGGAACGTCGCGAAGTCCGCGGCGCCGCTCACGCCCCAGTGCAGCGACGTGGTGCCATTGGCATACTGCGCGGTAAACGGCGCGGGCTCGGTCGGCGCGAGGTTGTCGACCGAGTAGCCCGAGTCGGGATCTGAGAACCACCACTGCGTCCCGTCGGCATTGCGCGCCTGGATCATGTACGCGGTCAGCGGATTCGACGCGGCAACGGAGTCGCCGAGCGTCGGCGCCACGTAGCTGTAACTCGACGTGTGAAACGCAGTCTGGCTGCCGACCAGTTCCCACGCGTAGTCCTCCACGCCTGCGGGCGACGCCAGCCCGCCGCTCGTGCGCACGGGGCCCTTCGATGGGCTGGGCCCCGCGACCAAACGGGCGCCGCGTGCGAGGGCCTGTGCCACGAGGTTCGGCGGGACGGAGCGCAGGATCCAGTAGTCTGCAATGGTGTAGTTCGGTGAGGCGTCCAGCGGGCTTGCGGTCCAACTCGTCTTGACCCTGCCGCCCTGGTCGTTGGGAACATCGCGAATGCTCAGGATGTGCGGGGCGTAGGTGGCCGTAACCTTCTCCGCCCGCGGCGCCGAAATGCTGCCGAAGTAGCGCGTGTCGCCGCTGTAGGCGGCGCTGAAGGCGCGGTCACCGAGTCGCGTGCCCACCATGAGCAGGCTGGCTGCGCCGCCGCTCACGGGCGCCGAGGCGAGAAACGTCGTGCCGTCGAAGAAGCGAACCGTGCCGCTTGGCGTGCCGGTGCCGGACGAGGGCACGGTGACCGTCGCCGTCAGTGTGAGCGTGCCCCCGAGCGCGAGCGGATTCGGGGTCGCGGCCACGCTCGCCCGCGTGGGCGTCAGCCCCAGGAGCACCGAAACGACGCCGGGGTTTGTATACCTGCTCGTCACGATGTCCGGGCGCCCGTCACCATTCAGGTCTCCCACTGCAACCCCGAAGGCGCCGTTGGTGGAAACGTCTGTCTTCGCCCCAAAACTGCCGCTACCCGTCCCCAGGAGCACGGATACTGCAGACGCGACGATGTCCAGCCTGCTGTCGCCGTTCACATCCGCGAGGACGATTCCGTGTCCGCCCCCGGTGGTGAAGTCCGTCTTCGTCCCGAAGCTGCCCGTCCCCGTTCCCAGCAAGACTGAGGAAGTGCCGTAGCATAGAGCCACGATGTCCAGCTTGCCATCGCCGTTGAGGTCCCCCAGCGCGGCGGCGACCAAATTGCCCGCGGTGGCGAAATCCGTCTTGGCCCCGAGGCTGCCGGTTCCCGTCCCCAACAGCACCGACACCGTACCGCTGGACAAGTTCGCCACCACCACGTCCAGTTTGCCATCCCCGTTCACGTCGCCCAGCGCGACCGAACTCGGGCTGGTCCCGGTCGTGTAGTCCGTCCTAGCGCCGAAGCTCCCGGTGCCGGTGCCCAGCAGGACCGACAGTGTCGTGCCCCCGAGGCCGCCGCCGCCGTTGGTGTTGACAATATCCAGCTTGCCGTCTCCGTTCAGGTCTCCTAGGGAGATTGCATACGGTTGGTTGCCCGTGCCAAAGTCGGTCTTGGCTCCGAAGCCGCCCGTACCAGTGCCCAGCAGCACTGACACCGCGCCGCCGACGCCATCGGCGGTGACGACGTCGAGCTTGCTGTCTCCGTTCACGTCCCCCAGGGCTACGCCAAGGGGCCCGCTTCCAGTGGCGAAGTCCGTCTTTGTGCCCAGGCTCCCGGTTCCCGTACCCAGCAGCACCGAGACCGTGCTGCCGTTCTGGTTGGCCACCACGACATCCAACTTCCCGTCACCGTTGAGGTCCCCCATCGCGACCCCGACGGGCGAGTTGCCCACGGGGTAGTCCGTCTTCGTGACGTAGCCGCCCGCGCCCAGTGGGCCCGAGTTGCCCAGGAGGATCGAGACCGTGCTCTCGGTGTAGTTGGTCGCCAGTAGATCCGGCCGGCCGTCCGCATTGACGTCTGCCAGCACGACGCAGTAGGCGCTTGATCCGACCGTGAAGTCCGTCTTCGCGCCGAAGCTGCCCGTCCCTGCGCCCAGGAGCACCGAGAGCGTGCCGGCGGTCAGGTTCGCGGTGACGACGTCGGGCTGGCCGTCTCCGTTCACGTCACCGAGGGCGACGGAACACGGGCCCGCGCCGGTGGCGAAGTCGGCCCTTGGGGCAAACCCACCGCTTCCGTCGCCCGGCAAGATCGAGACACTGTTCGCCGAAGAGCTGGCCACCACCAGGTCCAGCCGGCCGTCGCCATTCACGTCACTCAGGGCCACGGCCTGGGGACCCGCGCTGGTGGTGAAGTCGATCTTCGGCCCGAAGCGCCCCGCGCCATTGCCCGCCAGCACCGAGACCGACGCGGCTGTGAAGTCGGCGACCGCGACATCCAACACACCGTCGCCGTTCACGTCGCCCAGCGCCACCGCGCAGGGATCCGACCCCGTGGTGAAATCGGTCCTGACCCCGAAGCTGCCCGTTCCCGTGCCCAGCAGCACCGACACGCTGGCCGCGCTGTTGTTTGCCACGACAAGGTCGAGGTTGCCGTCAGCGTTGAGGTCCCCCACCGCCAGTGCGATCGGGTTCGGACCGGTGGCGTAATCCACCCGCGGCCCGAACGACCCCAAGCCATTCCCCAGCAGGACCGAGACACTCCCGGCGCCGAAGTTTGCTGTCACAAAATCCAGCCGGCCGTCACTGTTCACGTCGGCGAGCACGGTGCAATACGGGCTGGCACCCGTCGTGTAGTCCACCCGGCTGGCATAGGCCCCGCCACCAGTTCCCAGAAACACGGACACCGCGCTCGCATCCTTGTAGGTCACCACCAGGTCCGGGATCCCGTCCCCATTCAGGTCCCCGACCGCCATGCCGGCGGGCCCCGTCCCGGTAGCCATGTCGAGCTTCACCCCGAGCCCGAACCCCTGCGAGAAGGCCGGTTCCGCCCACGCGGCAATCACCACGAGCAGGCAACTCGCCGTGACCTCAATCGCGTGTTTCTTCGCAGTCGCGCCCCGCCGCAGGGCGCCTGCGCGTGTCGCCACCACGCTCCATCGCGTCATCCACGATGGGACGCCGGCCACGGTCGCTGCGCGACGAACATCACGACGGAACTGCTGCAGTCGCGTCATGTCGCACCCTTCCTCTTCTGCAGGATCGGAAGCGTCGCCGGGGGAAAGCGTGCGACGGGCTTCGACGATCGCTGGCATTGGGGTACCCCGGCGTATGCTCCGCCCAAGGCGCGTC
>CAIXRL010000420.1 GCA_903921835.1 Candidatus Eiseniibacteriota bacterium
CCGTCGAGGTCATCGCGCCGGTGCTCAAGAGGAGCCCGGGGATCATTGTCTTGGAGGGTTTCATGCTCCTGGGCAGGCACTCGGGCGAGGAGCTGGCACAGTTTCGCCTGCAAGTGGACGCCGAGGGGTTCGCGTTCATGCACGATCAGGTCGCCGGCTGGACCGGCCACATCGAGTAGCAGCAACTTCCAGCGCCCCCGTCCGACGCAACCTCGCGCCCTTCTTCTCGGCTCTCGGGGCCGCTGGAGATGCAGATGCGGAAGCCGTCGCCTACCTAGGGGGCCGCGACCCTTGGGAAAGTCCGCCCGGCCAGGTTGCAGCGGAGCAGGAGCTGAAGGCCGGCGCGGTCATTCTCGTGAAGGTGTCACACTGCCCGCAGCGGGTTGGGCGTTCTCGTCGAACCGCTCTACACTGCGCTCCAGAGATCGTGCGGGGTTCGTCTACGGCGTTTGGAGTCGGAAGCATACAGGGCGTGAATATGGGTCCCCCGGGTGGCAGAGTCGCCGTCGATTGAGCGCTTCGAAGAACGCCTCGAGCGAGGGCCGCTCCGACTCGTTGGCTGCTGGGTCGAGGGTGACCGTGATCGACTTCTCGGTGACACGGATGTCTCCGGTGGCGCGGAAGACGTTCTGGAGCAGGCGCTTCGCTTCGTCCGGGCGGGTCATGTGCGTGGCGAGGCCCGTCGCCAGCTCGGCCTCGGCGTACTGCGCCGCGCAGCGCAGCGTGTCGATCAGCAGCTTGTACTCCCGCGTGTGTTGCTTGAGTTCTCCGCGAAGCTCGGTCTGCTCGACGGGGACCTTCTTGGGCGTCTTGCTGCGCGCTTTGAGGATCTCGCGCTGGGCGACTCGGTTCGCCGCGAGCGAGCGCTTCAGCTCGGGCCGCTGAGGATGCCCCGGATACAGCTGCTGAAGCTGCAGACGGATCTGCCTCTCCCGCTTCCGGTCGTCCCGCAGCAGATGGTCGAGGTTGACGCGGCGTGGATTGGTCACCAGCGTTCCCGAAGGGACCTCTTCGACCACCCGCCCGTCGAGTTGGTTGATCCCCCACCGCTCGACCCCGTGCTTTAAGCCGTTCTCCTGCCTCCAACGAGTGAAGAGCGTCTGGCACAGCCACTTGTCGGACTGGTCCGACCAAGCCACCACGTTCAGCTGCACGCCATTGGGCATTCGCAGGCGGATACGCCGGACGCGGCCTCGGCTCTTGCCCAGGTTCATGCGCCCCGCCTGCACCATCACCTTGATCACCTTGCCGTCGGCCTCGCGCAGCGTCATGGGCCGTCCGTGGCGGTCGAACCACTCCTGGCTGAACTTCCGGTACTTGGCGCGCTGGTAGGTCACGAACTCGATGCCCTCGTCACGCAGCCACTTCCACAGGCCGGGGAACGCCCCAGCGCGGTCGAAGACCAGCAGCAGCGGCGTCTGCTTGCCGAGCTTCTCGCGCAGGAATGCCACCTTGCTGCGAATCGTCTCCGGCAAGCTGGCGTTGGGCGCCATCGGGATCACCAGCACCGGGCGGCCCTCGGCATCGTGGACCCAGTAGTCCATCGCGCCGGGGACCGTGCCCTTCTTCTGCATCCGCCAGATGCGCCGCAACAGGTGCCTGCCGGTGTACTGGCGCCCGTGGTTGTCGAAGAAGAGCACCACTGGCTTGCCGCGGGGCGTTCGCTCTTTCGCCCCGCGCAGCAGCTCGCCCGAGACATCCTCCAGCAGCTTCTGGGAGACCTCCTCCTTGCAGTAGCCGCCCAGCGTCCGCCGCACCCATGTCGCCGACGGGGCGGAGCCGGCCAGCAGCAGCGCGCCCACCGAGATCGTGGCCAGGCGCCGCACGCTCTCGACGCATCGCTCGCCGACCGCCAGCCCGGTCAGCACCGCGTCCACGGCCACGCGCAGGGGGCGCCCGGCCGGCCTTCGCTGCTCGTGCTTGCGCAGGTGCGAGTAGAGGCCGAGCCCCGCAATCGTGGCCAGCAGGAGCCAGGCCCCGACGTGCTGCACACCCTTCGCAGAGAACGGGGCAAACTCGTCGATCTGGGCGCGCACGCCATCGCGCTCGGTCGGCGCGACCAGGGCCACCGAGAGAGAGAGCGCACTTCGCTCGCTGGTGTCGGTTCGCGGTGCGCGAATCGGCGGCAGCTGCGGGTCGCCCGGCGCGCCCGCCGCAGTCGACGGAGCCACTTCGACGTCGCTCGCCTGAGCGGGCGTCTCTTCCGGCGAAGCACACCGCGCAACGCTCGGCGGCGGCTCGAGCGCCAAAGCCGTCTGCTGTGCGGGCTTTGGCGCACCGGCCTGCTTCTCCTCCCAGAGCTTCCGATGCTTGTCGACCGTCGAGCGATGGACACGGTTCTTGAGCGCGGCCTGCACCTCGGCATTGGTCCTGCCCTGCGAGAAGAGCCGAGCCATCTTCTGCCGAAGCGCCGGGGCCAGCGGCCTGCCGCCCTTGTGGTGAGGCTCGCCGCGCTTGAGCACGGCCTCCAGGCCTTCGTCCTCGTAGAGCCGTCGCTGGAGCCGCAGCGTCTCCGACGACACCTCGAAGGCCCTCGCCAACTCCTCGAGGACGATGAGCGGATCCTCGGCGAGCTTGACCATCAGCGCGTTGCGGAGTGCTCGCTCGCCCGGTTCCCACGAGGCCACTCGCTGCCCGGCGATCACGACGCTTCGCCGATCCCCTTCGCGCACGACGCAGGCTTCACGCGAAAACCAGATCACCCTGGGCGGATCCACCGGCATCCCAGGCAGAGTCGGGGGCGTTCTTCTCGATCTCGACTTGGCTGTCTTCACGTCATCAAGAACACAGCAGAAAAACCCGCATTCCCAAAATCAACCGACAGCTTTACCACCGCCGTATCCCCGCGGAATTGCTAGGCGCGGCCTGCCGCGGCGGACACCCTGCACGAACTCTGGCGCTCATCACCAGAGGAGGCACGGCTTTGATTCTCCGCGCGATGCTCGTGGCCGCGCTGACCGTGGCCGGATGCAGCTCGGCCCCGTCGTCGCCCGATGCTGGCGAAGCGGACGCGGGCAGGATGGTCACGGCGACGAAGTGGGTCTATTCGACCGCGGGGATCGATTGCTCGCCGGCGGTGGGGCCGGGCGGCGTGGTCTACGTCGGGAGCCACAACGGGGCCCTGCTCGCGCTCGACGCAAACGGCACGAAGCGGTGGGACTACACGACCCAGAACTGGGTCGATGCCCCGCCGGCCCTCGCGGCTGACGGAGCAATCTATTTCGGAAGCCTGGACCAGAGCCTCCGTGCGCTGCACTCCGACGGAACTCTCGCCTGGAGCTTCGCGACGGGCAGCGTCGTTGCCACCACTCCCGCGGTCGCAGCCGACGGGACAATCTACTTCGGAAGCGGCGACAAGAGCCTGTATGCGCTCAACCCGGACGGCACGGAGAAGTGGGCCTTCGCGACCGGAGTCGAAGTGCTCTCGTCGCCCGCGATGGGGACAGACGGCACGATCTACTTCGGGAGCAAC
>CAIXRL010000421.1 GCA_903921835.1 Candidatus Eiseniibacteriota bacterium
CCGGCGGCGCGGTCGCAGCCGTCGCGCCTTCGTCCGGCCACGGCGCCTGGTCGCGGGTGCACGGGTGCCATCCGTTCGTGCCCGAAGGTCGCGCGCGTCCTGCGCGTGACCCGGCGCCGCGCCCGGACGGCGGGTGCGGCTCTTGTCGTCATGCCTCCATGGTCACGGTGTCGAGCCACCACACGAGATCGTTCGTCTGCAGCTGGAGCTGGTAGACGTCGTCGTTCTCGTCGGTGACGGAGAAGTAGAAACGCGGGTGCCTGCCGGCGCGGTCCACCCAGCGCGTGTTGACGCGCCGGATGCGGTGTTCGCGCCCGCGGCGGCGGAAGGCCACCGGCGTGACGGTGCCGCCGCTGAAGTCCGCGCGCACCGCCACCGCTTCGTCGATCGATTCGCTTCGCATGATGGGAGTGGGTGGTGAAGGTCCGCGCCGCCCTGGAGCAGGCCTTCACCCGCGTTTTGGACGATACTGCACAAATGTGCAGTAGGCAAGCTCGAACTGCGCGGAACCTGGAGGGTTGCCGACAACCACGAGGATCGGCTGTCGCTGGCACCGGCGCACGCGCGGGTGTAGAAACAACAGGCTCGCGCGACATCGTCACGCGCATCGTCCATGGAGGGGCAACATGAAATCCCGAATGCTGCTGCTGTGCACGCTCGCCGTCGCGCTGACGGCATCGCTCGTCCGCGCCGATGGACCGGGACTGCAGACGCTGGAGATGGGTACGGGCCCGACGGTGGTGATGGTGCCCGACCTCGGGGGCTCGCGAACCGACTGGCTGCAGACCGTGAAGCGCCTGCGCAACCGCTACCACTGTGTCATGGTCGAGATCCCGGGGCAGGGCACGAGCCCGCTGCCGGATCCTTTCTCGCTGCAGGCGGCGGCCCAGGCGCTCGACGCCGTGGTCGCGAAGCAGAAGCCCGACAGCACGATCGTGGTCGGCAACGGCTTCGGTGGTGTACTGGCGCTGCTCGCCGCGAGCGCGCATCCGGAGCACCTGCGCGGCGTCATGCTCATCGACACGCCGATCAAGTCGCCGATCCCGGTCAGCGACCAGGAGCGCGACGGATTGGCGAAGTACATCGACGAGAACTACCCGCAGTTTCTGCAGATGGCATTCTCGAAGATGGGTCGCGACTCGACCGAGAGCGCGCGGCTCTACGCGATGATGGCAGCGGTGCCGCCCGCCACCGTGAAGGCGTACCTGCGCAAGATCCTGGGCGCCGACGCCAATCGCGAACTGAAGGAGCTCAAGGTCCCGCTGGCGCTGGCGCTCACCGAGCAGGAGTGGAAGGCGGGCGCGAGCGCGGGCACGGCCATGCACGCGTCCGGCATCGAGGACACGACGCTCGCGAGGCCGCTGCGCATCGCCAACGCGGGGCCGCAACCCATGAAGGACCAGCCCGACACGCTCGCCACGTGGATCTCGGGATTCGCCGCACGCAGCTTCGCCGGGAAGAGGAAGTAGCGCTCCGGGCCGTGGCGCGTCACGCGGCGCGCGCGTGGCGCGCGCCGTGCCTTCCGGGCGGGAGCGCGCCGCCCGCGCGATTCAGCGGCGGAACCAGAGCTGCCCGGCCACCAGCACCAGGAATACGGCAAACGCGCGGCGCAGCGTCTGCGGCGCGAGCGACAGCCCGAGCCTGGCGCCCGCGAACGCGCCCAGGAACAGCCCGAGCGCGAGGATCAGCGAGGCGCGGAAGTCCACGTCGCCGCGCTTCCAGTACTGCATCGCGCCGAGGAACCCCACCGGCAGCAGCAGCGCGCCGAGCGATGTGCCCGTCGCCTTCTGCGGCGAGAACGCGGCGATGATGATCAGCGCCGGCACGATCACGATGCCGCCGCCGATGCCGAACATGCCCGAGAGCACTCCGGCGAACAGGCCGATCACGATGATCCAGGGGGACACGGTGCCTCCGTGGGTTGGGTTGCGAACGACGGGCGTCGGAAACGGGTCAGGGTGCGTGTCGCGCTGCCGACCCGGAGAAGAAGAAGTGAACCGGCGGCGCCGCGCCGCCGATGCCGTCCGCGCCCGGCGGCAGGTGGCGCTCCTCCCACACCGTGGCGCCGATGCGCAGAAGCAGCAGCAGCGTGGCCGCCGCGAGCAGGACGCGCGGGTCGCGCCGGGTGTCGCCCGTGCGCGCCTCAGCCCGCGGCATAGGAGAGCTCCCGGCGGTTGACGGCGAGGATGGCGAGCGCCAGAGCCAGCGTGACGGTGGACGCGGCCGTGACGTAGGGATTCCACAGTTGGCCGGGGTGGCCCGAGAGCCACAGGAAGGTCAGCTCGGGCTTCAGTGTGCGCTGCAGTTCCACGAGCACGCGGTCCGCGATCGCCCAGCCCTTTGCCTGCGCCATCAGGTGTCCGATCTGCAGGCCCAGCGAGGAGAGCGCGAACACCGCGACGTCGCCCAGGCCGTCCACGAACGCGGAGAACATCACCATCACGGACGCCCCGACCGAGGCGAGCAGCGCGTCCTCGAGCACGGCGGCGCACAGTTCGGACGGACTCGGCGCGGCGCCGCGCAGCGAGAGCAGCGCGGCCGCGAGCAGCAGGCGCGCCAGCGCCAGCGCGAAGCCGCCCGCGGCCGCGGCGAACCAGCGACTCAGCACGTAGGAGGAGCGTGTCACCGGGCGCGCGAACGTCAGGTGCAGCACGCCGCTGGAGACGTCCTGCCCGATCGCGCCGGCCGCGAGCACCAGCGCGAACCAGTAGCCGCCGCCCATCACGGGAGCGAACGCACCCGTGAGCACCGCGAGGCCGAGCGCGGGCACGGTGAGCGCGAACAGGATGAACATGCGCATGGGGCTCGCGAGCCGCTGGCGCAGCAGCGCCGAGACCAGCGTGACGTTCATCGTCCCGCCTCCGCCGGCGGCGCGAACAGCCGCTCGAGCCGGCCTTCCTCGGGAACCGCCTCGACGACCGGCACCCCGGCGCCGAGCAGTGCCGCCAGCAGCCGCGTGGCGCCCGCGTCGTCCGCGACGCCGAAGCGCGCGTCGGGCGCGACCCACTCGTGATAGGTGGCGCCCGCCGCGCCCGCGATCTCCGCGAGCCTCGCCGCGGTCACGGGTGCGCCCGAGGAGATGCGCACGCGCATCACGCGCGCGTTCGCGGCGCCGGCGCGCACCGTCTCCATGCTCTCGATGCGGCCCTTCTGCACGAACACGACGCGCGTGCAGACGCGTTCCACCTCGGCGAGCTGGTGCGAGTTCAGCACGACCGTGACGCCCTGCTGGGACAGTTCGGCCAGCACGCGGCGAAAGAGCAGCACGCCCGCGGGGTCCACGCCCGAGATGGGCTCGTCCAGGAACAGCAGCCGCGGCGAGCCCAGCAGCGCCTGCGCGAAGCCGAGGCGCTGCAGCATGCCGCGCGAGTAGCGTCCCACGCGCTGCGCTCCCGCGGCCGGCTCGAGCCCCACGCGCGCGAGCGCCGCCTCGCAGTCCGCGTCTCGCGTCGCGCCCGCGAGACGCGAGAGCGCGTGGTGGTGACGCAGGAACCCCGCGCCGGTCATCCAGCGGTCCAGCACGAGCCGCTCGGGCAGGTAGCCGGTCGCGGCGCGTACCGCGAGGTCGTCGGGCGCGTGCCCCTCGATTTCGACCGTTCCGCTGTCCGGGCGCAGGAAACCCAGCAGGCAGCCGAGCAGCGTGGTCTTGCCGGCGCCGTTGGGACCGATCACCCCGAGCGTCTCGCCGCGCCCGACCGACAGCGAGACGCCGTCGAGTGCGCGCACGGCGCCCTGGCGGTACGTCTTGGCGAGATTCTCGACGCGGATCGCGAGCATGCACGGCAGCCTGACAGAGCGGCCGCTGCGCGTCCATCGCGGGTCGGAGGCGCGGGCTTCCCCACGCGCGCCGGCTCAGGCCGCCGAGGCGCCGTCCTGTTGCGCGGCCTGCGCCGCCTGCGCGGCTCGCACGGGTCCGACGAGCGTCGCGCGCACCTCGCGCAGCACGTCGGCGGCCGCCTCGGGTCCCGGCTCGTCGCGTGCGATGGAGCCAGACACGTCGAGGATGTTCGTCTGCCCCGGGTAGGGCCGCGAGTGCGCCTGGATCAGCGTCGCCATTTTGCTCGTGACGAACTGGATGCGCTTGGCCGCCTCGAGCATGCGCTCGACCTTGGCGCGCGTGTCGCCCTCGAGCGCCTCGCGCCGCAACAGCAGCTGGGCGGTGCCGACGATGGTGGCGAGCGGGTTGTTCACCTCGTGATTCAGCGCGCCGACGGTCTCGGTGACGCCCCGGAGCCGCTCGGACTCCATCAGCCTGGCCTGCGTCGAGGTCAGCTCGTCGTAGGCCGCTCGCATGGCTTCGAACATCGACGCGGTGCGCATGGCGGACGAGGCCTGGGTCGCGATGATGTTGAGGATGCCCAGTTCGTGGCGGCCGTAGCGGTTCGCGTGCGCGTGGTCCATCAGCCCCAGCACGCCCAGCACTTCGCCTTCGGAGAGGATGGGGACGCCGAGGAACGAATGGCAGGGCCGCCAGGGCCGTACGATGCCCATCTGCTCGAGCTGCGCCGGGACGTCGCCGTTCAGCAGCAGCGGCTGACGGCTCAGCAGCATGAAGGCGGCGACGCTGTTGGCGAACGGGCGGGCGGAGTCCGTCTCGACGACCACGCCGTCCTCGATCCACAGCGGAAAACGCAGCGTGCGGCGCTCGCGGTCGTGGATGGCGATGAAGAAGTTCGCGTTGTCCATGATCCGGCCGGACTGCTCCCAGATCCGCCGCGCGAGGGTGCCGAACTCGTGCGTGCCCGAAAGCGCGGTGCCGATGTCGTTGAGCACCGAGAGCTCGCTGTTGCGCAGGAACAGCTGGTGCCGCCACGCGACTTCCTCGGAGAGATCCGCGAGCTGCACCGCGAGCGTGCCGTCCTCGGACTCCGCGCGCACGGTGAGTCGGTAGCCCTGCGTGCCATCGTCGCCGACGGCGAGCGGCAGGAATGCGCTGGCGCGGCCGCTGCGCTTCGCCTCGACGAACAGCGCCTGCACGGGCGGTCCGAACAGCGCGTCCAGGCGCGGCGGCACGCCATGTCGCGCCGCGAGTTCGTGCCACGCGCGGTTGCCGTAAAGCGTGTCGCCCGTCGGCTGCACCATGAGCACGGGGTCCGGCAGCCGCTCGAGCAGGGTGACGTCGATCGACATCGGTCCTCCGCTCCGCGCCAGTTATCGGCGGCGTGGCGCGTGGCCTGTAGCCGCGAAATCCGCGGGTGCAGCGGGCGCGCGCCCCGCGACCGACGCGGCCGGCAACGCGAAGGCCCCGGCGCAGGGCGCCGGGGCCGGTCACGAGCGGCAAGGGGCCGCGAACTCCCTACTTCAGGACGGCATCCTTCATCGCCTTCGCGATGCGGAACTTCAGGACGCGCTTTGCGGGAATCTTGATCTGCTCGCCGGTCTGCGGATTGCGGCCGAGGCGGGCCTTGCGGTTCACCACGACGAGCTTGCCGACGCCCGGGAACACGAACCCGTTCTTCGCCTGCTTGGCCGCCAGCGTGGCGAGCTCTTCGAGGATCTGCGTGCTGTTCTTCTTGCTGAGCTCGAACTTGGTCGCGATGTGCCCGGCGACCTGGGTCTTCGTCATCATCTTCGCCATGGGGATCCTTCCTCCGCTGTGATGAGTACTGCCTTGTCGAGCGGGCGCGAGTCGAGCGCCGTCGCTGGATGTGGGTATATCAGCGGCGGCCGCGATTTCAAAGGGGAATCTGCAGGGGGGGTAGGTTTGAACCCCATCTGGAGCGGGCGGAAGCGGATGCAACATTCGGGCCGCGATTGGCGCGGTCGAAACAGACGTCGTCGTCCGTCCTCTCGCGGAGGCGTCCGAGGACGCGCGCGAAGCGGCGCGTCAGTCGATGAGCACGACGCGCCGCGTCCGGATCGCGCCCTCACAGCGCGCGCTCGCGAAGTAGACGCCGGCGGGCGCACGCACACCGCGAACGTCGCGTCCGTCCCACGCGATCACGTGGCGCCCGGCGGCGAGCAGGCCTTCGTGCGGAGTCGAGACGCGGCGGCCAAGCGCATCGTAGATCGTGACTTCCGCGACTGCGTCGCGCGCAAGCGCGAGCGTCATTCGGACCGCGCCCCGCGCGGGGTTGGGCCATGGAGCGGACAGCGCGAGCGCCGGCGGAAGGGTGTTCGCGGGCGTCGCGGCGGGCAGACCGGTGAGGTCCAGCGACCACGCGGAGCGGCCGTGCGTGAACGCGAACAGCTTCCGCGACGAGGTGTGGAGCGTGAGGTCGAAGACCGCCTGCAGGGGCAGGCCGGTGCCCAGTGACGTCCACCCGGCGCCCCGGTTCCGGGTCATCCAGACGCCGACGTCGGTCGCGAGGTAGAGGGCTTGTGGATCGGCCGGGTCCACGATCAGGTCGTTCGCGGGGGCGTTCGGCAGGTTCGCGCTGACGTTGGACCACGTCGCGCCGCGGTCGCCCGAGCGGAACACGAGCGCCGATTGAACGTCCACGGTGAAGCCCGACTCGGTCACGTAGACCGCGAGCGGGTCCACGGGATCGGGCACCACTCGCGTCACCCAGCGGCCCGGAAGGCCGGCCGAGATGTCGGTCCAGCTCGCGCCGCGATCGCTTGAACGCCACGCCTTGCCGTCGTCGGTGCCGGCGTAGTACGTGCTCGTATCCGCATTCGAGATGGCGAGCGTGGTGATGCACCCGTACGTGAGCTGCGAGACCGGGTTCGTGGACAGGTCCTGGCCGTTGAGCTTGGCCCAGCTCACGCCGTTGTTGGTGCTGCGATAGACGTACTGGCTGCCCGCCAGCAGCAGGTTGTGGTTGAGCGGATTCATCGTGATCGGCGTGTCCCAGCCGAAGCGGTCCGAGGACACCCAGCCCGAGGTGGCCGCCTGCGAGGATCCGCCGTTCGTGGAGCGGTAGAAGCCGCTGCCGTAGGAACAGTTCTGGTACTCGTCGAAGACGATGCTCGGTGTGACCGGGTCCACGAGCACGTGGAAGCCGTCGCCTCCCTGGATCGTGGTCCACGTGGTGGGGCCGGTCGTGGTCATGACCGTGCTGTTGTCCTGCAGGCCGCCGTAGATGGCGCCCGCGTTCGCGGCGCTCACGTCGCCGTCGTAGAACTGCGAGATGGGCAGGTCCGATGAGTGCGTCCAGCTGGTGCCGGTGGTGGACCACCAGAAGCCGCCATCGTTGCCCTCGTAGATGTGCGAGCTGTTCGCGGGGTCGATCCAGATCGCGTGCTGGTCCGCGTGCAGGCCGCCGTTGACGCTGCTCCACGACGTGCCGCCGTTGCTGGAGCCGTAGAGCGAGACGCCGAGCGACCAGACGTGGTCCGCGTTGGCCGGGTCCACACCGATGTCGCCGAAGTACCAGGCGAAGCCGCCGAAGTTGCTGCTCCACGAACCGCCGGAGGACCGCCGCGACCACGTACCGCCGCCGTCGGTGCTGCGGTAGAAGCCCAGCCCCGCGTAGCCCAGGCTGTACCCGGTGGTGATGGACGCGTAGACGGTGGACGGCCGCGACGGCGCCACGGCCAGCGCGATGCGCCCTACGGAGTCGGTGGGCGTCGGCAGTCCCGAGCTGAGCCGCGTCCACGTCTCGCCGCGATCCACGCTGCGCCAGATGCCGGATTCGGCTCCGGAGGTGCGGCGATAGGTCAGCCGTCGCACGCGCTCCCACGTGGCGCAGTACATGGTGTCCGGATGCACCGGGTTCATGACCACGTCGGTCACCCCCGTGGAGTCGCTCACGTAAAGCACCCTGTCCCACGTCGCCCCGCCGTCGAGCGTGCGATAGAGGCCACGGTCGGGGCTGGTCGAGAACTGCCGCCCCATGGCCGCCACGAGCACGTGCTGGGGGTTCGCGGGGTCCACCAGCACCCGCGCGATGCGCCCCGTGGCGGAGAGTCCCATGTAGTCCCACGAGGCGCCGTCGTCCGACGAGCGCCAGAGGCCGTTGCCGTCGTACGAGTCCACCGAGCCGTTCGCCTCGCCGGTGCCGCACCAGACCGTGCCCGGGGTCGAGGGGTCGCAGGCGAGTGCACCCACCGACATGATGGCCGCGCTGCCGTCGGTCACGCACGTCCAGTTCACGCCGGCGTTGACCGATTTCCAAACACCGCCATTGGCGGCGCCGAGCCAGATCGTGCGTGCGGCGTCCACCGCGAGCGCGGTGACGCGCCCGCCGATGTTGAACGGCCCGACCTGCTGCCAAACGAGCGTTCCCGCCGTGGCGCTCGCGCGCGCGGCCCGCAGCGTCGTGGCGCGTTCGACACGGGCCTGTTCCACCGCCGCCTGCCAGCGCGCCTGGTCCAGCGAGCCGTCACGGTTCGCGCGCTGCGCGTAGAACCAGTCCGACGGCGCGTGCTCGACTTCGCGCTCCGCGCGCTCGTGCGTGAAGCGTTCGCACACGCGGGGCGCGGCGGCGGCGAGGAGCGCTCCGATCAGGACGAGCGCGGCGAGGTGCGGAAGGCGGATGCGCGGCATGTGGAGTTCTCCGGAACGGGTGCGGGTGCGAGACTATCGCTCAATTGTAAAGCCGGAGGGGCGTCTGGCGAAAGGGACGTCTCGCGGGTGCGTCGCGCGGGTCCGCCGCGAGCTGGCCTCACCGGAGCCGCCCCCTCACCCCTCCACCACCTCCACCGCCTCCCCCAGCCGCTTCCCCAGGTCGCGCAGGTATTGCTGTTGGCCCGTGCGCAGGCCGAACACGAAGTGCGCGAGGAAGCGGAACATCGGGTTGTCCACGAAGCCGGCTTCGGCGACGGTCACCGTGGTGCCGCCGCGCCCGCTTGCCAGCGTGTACGTCCACGCGCCGCCGTAACCCTGCGTCGTGTCGGCCGCCGCCGCCACCAGCGTGTCCGGCGGTGCGATCCGCGTGAGCTCGAGCGGCCACGCACCTCCCCTCGACTCCTGCTCCCACACAGGATGGCCGTCGCGATCGGGGAGGCGCTTCACGCCGGTGATGTCCGTGCGCCAGCGCGGCGAGCGTTCGATGTCGGCGACGACCGCCCACACGCTGTCCCGCGGCGCGCGATAGAACGCGTGGCTGGTGGCGTGGTAGTGGCGCGGAAGCGTGAAGCCGATCATGCCGGCCACGCCGATCAGCATGACCAGCGATGCGGCAACGAACGTGAGCACGCGAATCAGCTTCATCATGGCGGGGCTCCTCGCGGAACGCGACTGCGAACCTGCAAGGTCTACCAGAGCGGTGCGCCTGGGGCCACGCGAAACGCGGTCCCGTTTCGCGACCGCGCCGGGGTCACCGCCGCGCCAGCGCCCTCGCCAGCGCCGCCTTGTGACGCGTCGGCGTCACGCGACGCAGCTCGACGCGCG
>CAIXRL010000422.1 GCA_903921835.1 Candidatus Eiseniibacteriota bacterium
CCTGCGCCGGCCCCACGTGGAGGCGCTGGCCACCCTGCTGGACGCCCGCGCGGGCGCCGAGGTGGCGCTGCCGGGCGGCTGGCGGGCCGTGCGCGAGCGCGACCGGATCCGGCTTTCGCCGGGGGAACGGGCGTTTCGCCCGCGCGGGCCGCGGGTGGCGACGGCGCGACCGCACATGGTCCGCAATGCTATCCTGCAGGGGAAGTCACCATCCTCAGCCGCGCGCGAGCGCCGCCGTCCCTCCGTCGGCGGATCGCGCCGTTCGACCCCTGCCCGGACGCGCGCCTTGGGCCCGTCCTGAGTGGAGCGACATGACTGAGCATCATCCCGTCATCCAGGCGGATTCCGCACTGCGGATCCTGTTCACGCCCGAGCAGATCCAGGAACGCGTCGGCGAGATGGGCCTCGAGCTCGCGCGCGACTACGACGGCAAGCGGCCGCTGTTCGTGGCGGTGCTCAAGGGCGCCTGCATGTTCCAGTGCGACCTGGCACGCGCCACGCCCATCGACCTGGAACTGGACTTTCTCGCGGTGTGCTCCTACGTGGGCACCCAGTCCGACCACAAGGTCCACCTCATCATGGACCTGCGCTCGGACATCCGCGGCCGGCATGTCGTGCTTTGTGAAGGCGTCGTGGATTCGGGCAGCAGCGTATCCTTCATCCTCGATCTGCTGAAATCGCGAGGGGCGGCGAGCATCAAAGTTGCGACACTGCTCGACAAAGCCCCGTGCCGGAAGATCCCCGTGCCGGTGGATTACAAGGGTTGGACGATCGGAGCGGAGTTCGTGATCGGATACGGCATGGATGCAGGTGAGCGATATCGCAATTTGCCCTTCGTGGGCGTCCTCGAGGAGGCGTAGGCCTGTGACGACTTTCCATCGGGACCGCGACGACGACAAGCGCGGTTCCGGGCGTGGCCCTTCGGGCGGACGCGGGCCGCAGCTTCCCGTGCCTCCGGGCCGCCCGTTCCGTACGGCGGCTTTCTGGGTGCTGGTCGTGATGCTCGCGCTGGTCGCCTACAAGATGTACTCGGGCAACCTGCTCGCCACCCAGCGCGTGAACATCGACCAGTCGGTGTTCATCCAGGAGGTCGATCGCGGCAACGTCGACAACGCCTCCTTCGCGGAGCAGTCGCGCACGCTGACCGGGGATTTCAAGACCGAGGTGAAGCAGACGATCGCGGGTCGCGTGGTCCCGGTGAAGGCGTTCAAGACGAACTTCCTGGGTGACGGCTCGACGCTCGCGGACAAGGTGCGCGCCACCGGCGCGCGCGTGAGCGTGACCCCGCCCGGCGTGGACTGGATGAGCATGCTGTTCAGCTGGCTCCCGCTCGTGCTCTTCCTGGTCGTGTGGATGTTCGTGCTGCGCCAGATGCAGGGCGGCGGCAACGCGGCCATGCGCTTCGGCAAGAGCAAGGCGCGCGTCCTGATGGAGTCGCAGACCAAGGTGACGTTCAAGGACGTCGCCGGCTGCGACGAGGCCAAGCAGGAACTGCAGGAGATCATCGAGTTCCTCAAGGAACCGCAGAAGTTCCAGCGGCTCGGCGGACGCATCCCCAAGGGTGCGCTGCTGCTCGGCCCCCCCGGTTCGGGCAAGACGCTGCTCGCGCGCGCCGTCGCCGGCGAGGCGGGCGTGCCGTTCTTCAGCATGAGCGGCTCGGACTTCGTGGAGATGTTCGTCGGCGTCGGGGCGAGCCGCGTGCGGGATCTCTTCGAGCAGGCCAAGCGCAACGCGCCGTGCCTCACGGGCGAGTCCGTCGTCACGCTCTCCGGGGGCCGCGAGGTCACGATCCGCGAGATGTACGAGAACGACATGGTCGGAGCGCGCGTGCCGGCGATGACGGAGGACTTCCGGTTCGGCGAGGCCACCGTGATCCACATCACGCGCAAGCCTTCGACCGATCTCTTCGAACTGCGCACGGCAACCAGTTCCGTCCGGGCGACGGGGAACCACCAGTTCCCCGTGTGGCGGGACGGTGGCCTGAAGTGGGCGCGGACCGACGAGCTGACCGGGGGCGACTACGTGGCCATGCCGCGCATGCTCCCGACCACGGCGGCGCGCACGCAGTTCGCGAGCCTGCTCCCCGCCGAGGACGTGCTCGTCCACTTGCGGGATGATCGTCTCGGCGAGCGCCGCGCACGGTTGCATGAGGTGATGGGCGAACTCGGATCGCTGCGCGAGGCCATCACGGGTCTGTCGCTGGGCTCCGGAGGCTTCGCGTCGTCGAGCGTGGAGCGTTTCCCGCTGGAAGTGAGCGAGGACCTCGCCTACGTCTGCGGGCTCATCGCCGCGGACGGCGCCTTCGGCCGCCCCGGGGACCGTTCGATCCAGTTCGTGAACACCGAGCCGGCCCTGCACGAGCGGGTTCGCGAGGTGCTGCAGCGCGAGTTCGGCTATGGCCCGAAGCGCCACCTGAACGCGAAGCACTACGAGAACCTGCTTCCACAGGGACGCACGCCGGTGTTGCTGCAGGACTGCTGGACCACGTTCATCAACAGCCGCCTGCTGTGCACGGCGCTGCGGGCACTGAACGCGCGCATCCTCGAGCTGCACTCGGACTATGTCGCGGCCTGGCTGCGGGGCGTGCTCGATGGCGATGGGCATGTCCGCATATCGGAGACGAACCCGCAGGTGTTCATCTCGGCATGGAAACCCGGGGAGAATGCGAAGATTCGCTCGGCGCTCCTGCGGGTCGGCATTCCCACCAGCATGACGCCCCGTGCCCACGCCGGGCTGGATGGCAACATCTGCATCACCGGGGTGGAGTCTCTCCGTCGGTTCTGGTCGAAGGTACACAGCGACCATCCGAAGAAGCGCGCCGCGCTGGATCGCATGATCCACATGCTCCGGGAACGGGTATCGTCCTCCTCGCGGCTCGACTCGATTCCCGTGGGGCCCGCGCTCCTGGATGCGCGCCGCTCGCTCGGAATGGGCCAGCGCGCCTTCAGCCGCGGACACGTGGTGAGCGCGTACGAGCGCGGGCTCAACGCCCCCTCGCGCACCAGCCTGCAGGGCGTCGTCGAGGAGATGGAGGCCTGGAGCGGGGCTCGTGGGGTCGTGGCAACGCCCGAGCTCGAACTCGTTCGCGACCTCGCGCACTCGGCGGTGCTGTGGACGCGCGTGGAGTCCGTTACGGCAGTGCCGGCAGGGGAGCCGGTGTACGACCTGTGTTTGGATCGGTACCATAATTTTGTTGTAAGTCGTTTGTTCACACATAATTGCATCGTCTTCGTGGATGAAATTGATGCTGTTGGACGGCATCGTGGCGCCGGGCTTGGCGGCGGGCACGACGAGCGCGAGCAGACGCTCAACCAGCTGCTGGTCGAGATGGACGGTTTCGAGTCCAACGAGGGCGTGATCATGGTCGCGGCCACCAACCGGCCCGACGTGCTCGACCCCGCCCTGCTGCGTCCCGGCCGCTTCGACCGCCAGGTCGTCGTGGACTGGCCGGACGTGCGCGGTCGCGAGGGCATCCTCAAGGTGCACACGCGCAAGATCCCGCTCGCTGAGGACGTCGATCTCAAGAGCATCGCGCGCTCCACGCCGGGCATGTCGGGCGCCGAGCTGGCGAACATCGTGAACGAAGCTGCCCTGCTCGCGGCGCGCCGCAACCACAAGAAGGTCTCCGACCGCGACCTCGAGGACGCCAAGGACAAGGTGCTCATGGGCGCCGAGCGCCGCAGCCTCGTGATGACCGAGGAGGAGCGCAAGACGACGGCGTTCCACGAGGCGGGTCATGCGCTGGTGGCGTGGCTCATGCCGGGATCCGATCCCGTGACCAAGGTGACGATCATCCCGCGCGGCCGCGCGCTGGGCGTGACGTTCTACGCGCCGCAGGAGGAACGCCACAACCACTCGAAGGTGCAGCTCGAGGACCGGCTCTGCCACGCCATGGGCGGGCGCGCCGCCGAGAAGCTCACGTTCGACCACACCACCACCGGCGCGGCGAACGACCTCGAGCAGGCCACGAACCTCGCCCGCAATATGGTCACGCGCTTCGGCATGAGCGACAAGCTCGGGCCGCTGACGTTCGGCAAGAAGGAGGAGATGGTCTTCCTCGGCCGCGAGCTGTCGTCACACAAGGACTACAGCGAGCAGACCGCGGTGCTGATCGACCAGGAGGTGCGCGCGATCGTCGAGCGTGCCCACGAGAAGGCGCTGACGCTGCTCAAGGCCAACCTCGACAAGCTGGCGCTGCTCGCAAACACGCTGCTCGAGCGCGAGACGCTCGATGGCGACGAGATGGATCGCGTGCTGCGCGGCGAGAAGCTGGAGCCGATCCAGAGGGGTGATTCGGGTCCGAGCGCGGACGCGCCCGTGACGCCGGCCGCGACGACCGAGAGTGACGAAGGTGCACAACTCGACGCCTTCGGCGGGCCGGCACCGAGGCCGGCAGGCGCCTGAACCATTTGGACCCATTGAGGATGGCGGCCGGTTGGGTTTTGCGGCAAAGGACACGCGAATCGCGCTGGCAGGCCGTGGGCTCCTGAGTGATCCGGGCTCGGACAGGGCTTGCGTCCCGGCGGGGAGACCCGCCGGGACGCATCTTTTGATAAACTTCACAACTCTTGGTCGTGCTGAAGCGTATAACAGTGTGACGCCCGAAGGGGATCGGGCGCAGCCCACCGACACAACGCGGGGGCGATCTTCCAGCAGATGGGATGGCGGGAAGGCAGCCCGCCGGCACAACGAGGGATGGCGTTCAGCTCCTCCGGCTGGGCGCCATCTGCCGTTGTGGGGGCTACCGGCTCTTGGCTGCTCCGGGCGCCAGCGCGGGCGTCACGCTGAGCTCGCGCCGCGCCGAGTTGCGCAGGACCACCAGCGGCAGCTCCACGCCGACGCGGCGCACCGTGAGCAGTCGGTGCAGGTCGTCCACCCCCGCGACCGGCTCGCCCGCGAACCCGACCACGATGTCGCCCTCACGCAGGCCCACGCGCCCGGCTGGACTGCCCTTGTCCACCGAGAGCACCAGCAGGCCACTCCCGTGCTCGACTCCGTGCAGGGCCCGCGCTCCTCGGGCAGGTAGCCCGTGCGGTCGAGATCGATACCCGCGCGTCCGTTCACGCGCACTTCGCCCCTGTCGGGGCCGTGATGCCCATGATCATGCGGAGCGTGGTGGTCTTGCCGGCGCCATTGGGGCCGAGCAGGCCGAAGATCCCGCCCGGGCGCACCTCGAAGGACAGGTCCGAGACCGCGGGCTGCATTTCGAAGTGCTTCCACACGCGTCAAAGGGCGAGCACCGGTCGGGCCTCCTCAGATGGGTCTCCGCCAAACCACGAAGCTCCGGCCAGCGACCGGCTAATCCCAGCCGATCTTCCGCCCGCGATTCTGCTTCACCAGCCAGTCCATGAGCGGCCGGTAGTAGTCCACCACGGCCCGCGTCGAGAGGTCCTCGCCCGTCGCCTCGCGCAGGATGGTCTTCCACGGCCGCGTCGCGCCCTGGCGTTGCATGCCGTCCAGGAACGCGCCCACCTCCGGGTGGCCTGCGAAGTTGCAGTTGCGCGGATCCTGGTGCAGCACGTCGCGCGCGATGTAGCAGTAGATCTGGTACTGGAACACGGTCGCGATCGCGTACGAGAAGTAGTAGGCCGGCGTGTCGTTGATGTGCGTCTTGGTGGCGGCGTCGCAGAACTCCTCGCCGCGCGGCGACGGCGGCTCCACGCCCTGGTACTCGCGCGCGTAGCGCCACCAGCGCGCGTTCCACTGGTCGGCCGGCAGGGCGTTCGCGTACACGTCCGCCTCCCAGTGCGTCATGGTGCCCGAGGCGAAGAACATGAACGGCACCGTGGCCAGCGCGTCGTGCAGCAGCGTGCGGATCTCATCGGTCTTCGCATCCGCCGGCAGCAGGCCGAGCGACTCGAGGTACGGCGTCTGACGCGACGCGACCTCGGCCACGCCCGCAAATCCCTCGTGGAACGCGGGGCTGGCGCCGGTGCGCAACAGGTACGGCACCTCGGGGCGGGTGTACGCGAGGTCGTAGTACGCGTGTCCCAGCTCGTGGTGCACGGTGCTGAACCAGTACTCGTCGTTCTCCACGCTCATCAGCGAGCGGATGTCGTGCTCCAGGTCCATGTCCCAGCACGAGGCGTGGCTGTTCTTCTTGCGCCCCGATCCGGCCGCCACCGGGTAGAGGTCGGACGCTTTCCAGAACGTCTCGGGCAGCGGCTTGCGTCCAAGGCTGGTGTAGAACTTCTCTCCCGCCTGCACGACCCACTCCGGCGAGCGCGTCTTGAGCGCCGAGTCCAGCCCCGGCACCGCGACCAGCGCCTCCCACTCCTGAGCCCAGCGGTTGGGCAGCCAGTGCGCCGGGATGCGATCGGGCACCGGCTGGTGGTAGCGGCTCGCCAGTTCGTATTTCGTCCACGTGTAGAGTTGCAAATAGAGCGGCCGCAGCTCGCGCAGGAAGTCGTCCTGCATCGCCAGCACCTGCGCCGTGCTCAGTTCGTGCCCCGCGGCCTGCAAGGCGAAGTAGTCAGCGTAGCCCAGCTCCTGCGCCACGCGGCTGCGCAGCCCCTGCAGCTTCACGAGCCCCGGCTTGAGCGGCGGGCCGATGAGCTTGGAGGCCTCCCAGACGGCGCGGCGCGCGTTCACGTCGGCGAGCGACACGAGCTGCTCGTCGATGTCGTTTGCGCTGAGCGGCTTGCCACCAAGCGTGAACGTGAAGGCGTTCATGATCGAGGCCTGCCGCGTCTCGGCGTCGATGCGCGCGCCCGCCAGCTCCGGGTTGGTCATCGGCCCCTCGGCCGCGTTGAGCAGCACGTGGTGCAGCTCACGCACCGAGAGCGAATCCAGCTCACCCTCGTGCCGGAGCAGTTCGCGCGCCTCCGTGATCAGGGCGGGGTTGCCCGTGAACGCCGCGCGCGCCTTGCCCGCGACGGCTGCCGCCGCGTCGTGTTCCGGCGTGACGTCGGTGGACGCGTCCCACTGCGCGCGCTGCTCGACCGTGTAGAGCGCCTGGTAGCTGGCGTTGACCAGCGCGAGGAAGCGGTCGACGCGCTGCTGGAGGGGGGAAGGCGCGACGGGAACCGCAGCCGCGGCGGGCAGCGGCGCGGCGAGGAGGAGGCAGGCAGCCGCGACGGTGAGGATCTGCGCGGCGAATCGGGACTGGATCACGGGTCACCCCGAGGCGTGAGTGGTATGACAGAGAGTGGAGGTGACGCCAGTGTCGGCCCGGTCGCGTGAAGTTGGCAAGCGCGCGGCCTGGACGGGTCAGGACGGCCGCGACGACGGCGCCATGCCGTGGAGGCCCGGATCCTCGCGAGCGTGGCGCACAACGGCTTCCGCGGCCACGCGGGCACAGCCGTGGCCCGCGTGGCGTTCGAGCAACGCGAAACCGATGTCCGCGTCCTCCAAGCCGTCGCGGCGCGGCGGGCAGCACGTGCCCACGACGGTTCCGGCGGACTTCAGCTCGGCACGGTAAGAGCCGAACCCGAGTCGCGCGTGGAGCCCGGGCATCCTCGACTCGATGAAGGCGCGTGCCTCATCTGAGGGGGTGCGCGTTGCGGTCGCCGATGTGGCGAAGCCACGGGGACTCATTGAGCAGTTCGAGAATGAAGGCTGCGTCCCGGGCGTGATCCGCCACAGCACGAGCCGCGCGGTCTCTAGCCCGGACGATTCATGAACCGCGAGCCGAGAGTGCGAGATGTGCGTCAGACGCAAGAAGATCGGCCGGCCGGACCCAC
>CAIXRL010000423.1 GCA_903921835.1 Candidatus Eiseniibacteriota bacterium
CGATCAACTCGGCGGCCAGCTCCGGCCCGACGTCGAACTGCACGCCGCCGGGGCGCACGAGCCCGCGGCCGTGGCGATTGCCGCTCATGGTCATGAGCAGGTTGAGGAACTCGCCGCGCAGCCGCCCGCAGTAGGTGGCGGTGCTCAGGAACGCAACGTCGCCCGCCAGCGCGCCCAGATCGCCCACGTGGCTCGCGATCCGCTCCAGCTCCAGCGCGATGCCGCGGATGGCCTGCGAGCGCGGCGTCTTGCGCACGCGGGAGAGCGCCTCGATCGCGGCGCAGTACACGCCGCCGTGCGCGATCACGCTGTCGCCCGCGATGGACTCCGCCACCAGCATGGCGCGGTCCCGGCTCACGGTCTCGAGCAGGCGCTCGACGCCACGGTGCTGGTAGCC
Organism: Candidatus Eiseniibacteriota bacterium; assembly: GCA_903921835.1. GTDB lineage: Bacteria > Eisenbacteria > RBG-16-71-46 > RBG-16-71-46 > RBG-16-71-46 > CAIXRL01. The sequence goes on from CAIXRL010000423.1 coordinate 398, forward strand.
GAGCACGATCTCCAGCGCCAGCACCTCCTCGCCGTGCGCCTGGAAGCGGAAGTGCCCCGGCTCGATGATGCCCGCGTGCACGGGGCCCACCGCGACCTCGTGCACCTCGTCGCCCGCGATGGGCACGCCGAGCACGGGCTCGCGGCCGGCCCACGCCACGGCGCCCGCGCCCGCGGCGTGGTCGGGCGGATGCCGGCGCAGCGGGCGCAGCGCAGGGTAACCCTCCGGCACCACGGCGCACTGCTCGGACAGCTCGCGCTCGAACGTGTGCAGCGCGGGGCACGCCGGGGTCAGGGACGGATAGCTCCCACCCACGATCGCGCTGGTGGCTCCCAGCTCGCCGCGCTCGTCGTGCGCAAGCACAGCGAGCAGCCGCGTCTGCCCCGCCGGCTCGGGCGTGCCGAAGAACGCCGCCACGCGCCAGCCATCGATCACCGCGTCGCCCAGCGTGGCGCCGAGTTCCTCCGGGCTCCCGACCGGCACGCCCGCCAGCGGAATCGCCCGCCGGTTGCGCAGGCCCAGCTCGTCGAAGCGCGTCACGGCGCGTTCCCTCCCAGCGCGCGCGCGGCGTCCGCAAGCACGGCGCGCAGCGGCGCGGGCACGTGCAGCCCCAGCAGCAGCACCGCGCCCACCAGCAGCGCGGGGCCGGCGACCAGTGCGGGGCGCTCGGCCAGCACGCTCGCGCCGGGTTCGGGCGCGGTGTAGACCACGCGCAGCAGCACGCGCGCCATGGCCACGAACACGATGGTGAACAGCACGACGATCACCAGCGCGAGCCAGGCGAGTCCGGCGTGGAAGGCGGCGCCCAGGATGGCGAACTCGCTGACGAACAGCGCGAACGGCGGCGAGCCGGTCACGGCGAACAGCCCCAGCACCAGCAGGACGCTCGTCCACGGGGCGCGCCGCAGCAGGCCGCGGGTCCCGCCGGACTCGGAGGTCTTCGAGAGCAGGATCACGTTGCCCACCGCGAGGAACATCGCCGCCTTGACGAGGCCGTTGCCCACGATGTGCAGCGCGGCCCCGAACATGCCGGCGCCGCCGATGCCCAGCGCGATCGCGAGCAGCCCCATGTGCTCGACGCTCGAGTAGGCGAACAGCCGCCGCAGGTCGGTCTGCCAGACCATGAAGCCGGCGCTCACCACCAGCGAGGCGAGCCCCAGCGCCAGCAGCGGCGGGCGCACGAACGCGAACTGGTGCGCCGCGACCATGACCTGCGTGACGCGCGCCAGGCCCAGGAAGGCACAACTCGTCAGCGCGCCCGCCATGAGCGCCGCGACCGGCGCGGGCGCCTCGCCGTACGTGTCGGGCTTCCAGGCGTGCAGCGGCGCCAGCCCCATCTTGGTGCCGTAGCCCACCAGCAGGAACACGAACGCGGCGCGCAGCAGGCCGGGCTGCAGGCTGGCGGCGTGCAGCACCAGGTCGCCCAGGATGAGCGGGCGACCAGCGCCCTGCGCAGCCGCGAGGAAGAACGTGCCGAACAGCGCCAGCCCGATGCCGACCGACGAGAGCAGCAAATACTTCCACACCGCCTCCAGCGAGCGGCGCGTGCGCGAGTGGAAGACGAGCGGCGCCATGGCCAGCGTCGTGGCCTCCATGCCGATCCACATCAGCGCGAGGTGCTGCGACTCGGCCACCAGCGTCGCGGCGCCGAGAAAGCCGAACAGGCAACCCGCGAACACTCGCTCGCCGCGCTGCGCGTGCGCCGCGAGGAACGCGCGCGAACCCACGGCCACGGCGAGGAACACGGCGCTGGCCACGGTGAGCACGATCAGCCCCAGCGCGTCCAACCCGAGCCAGTCGCCGCTCGCCGGCCCGCACGGCAGGCGCCACGCCGCGAGGCAGCCGGCCAGGTGCAGCGCCGCCGTGCCCAACAGCAGCCCCATGCGCACGCGGGCCGAGGGCAGCCAGTACGCTCCGAGTCCGGCCACGACGGGCAGCGCGAGCAGGGCGGCGGCGAGGATCATTCTTCGAGCTCCGCGAAGTTCGACGTGTCGAGCGAGTCGAACGCGCGGTTCATGTGGAACACGACGATGCCCATGACGAACACGCCGGCGAACACGTCGAGCAGCACGCCCACGTCCACCAGGAACGGCACGCGCTCGGCCTGGCTCAGCCCGAAAACGTAGATGCCGTTCTCGAGCACCAGGTAGCCGACCACCTGCGTGACCGCCTTGCGGCGCGTCGTGAGCACGATCAGCCCGATCATGACCGTGGACAGCGCCACCGGCACCAGCAGGTCGCTGCGCAGGCCGGGAATCGGCAACCCCGGCGAGATGCTGAAGGCGACCGCGACCGCGACCGCGCCCAGCACGAGCGACATGTTGAAGCCGAGCAGCGGCTCGACCTCGCGACGGTCCGTGGCCTCGCGGATCGCGCGCGTGAGCAGGCGCGGCAGCCAGAACGCCTTCACGAGCAGCGTGCCCGCGGCCAGCGCCAGCATGTGCGGCGAGGCGTCGCGGTAGAGCGCCAGCGGCAGCATGGCCAGCAGGGCGCCCTGGCACGCGGCGGCGCGGATGGTCGAGCTGAGCCGGCCCGTGCCCAGGACCCAGAAGTCCGTCAGCACGACCAGCATGAGCAGCAGCTCGTGAACGGGTCTCATGCGCGCCTCACCGGAGCAGGAGGATCAGGCCGAAGCCGGCGACAGCGGCGGCGGCCGCCATGAGCTGCGGCACCTTCTGCATGCGCAGGCGGGCCACGCCGGACTCCACGATTCCGATGCCGGCCGCGTACAGCGCAAGCCCCGGCAGCAGCACGGCCAGCGCCACCGCGGGCGGCAGGGGAAGGCAGGCCGCGAACACGCGCACCACCACGGCGCCCAGCAGCGCGGTCTTGAGCGATGCCGCGTACTGCAGCAGCGCCAGATCGGGCCCCGAGTGATCCAGGATCATGACCTCGTGGATCATGGTGAGCTCGAGGTGCGTGAGCGGATCGTCCACCGGCACGCGGCAGTTCTCGGCCAGCGACAGCATGAAGAGCGCAGCGGCCGCCAGCACCAGCGAGGGCGACGCGGCCGACCACGCGTGCGCCAGCGGCACGCCGAGCATGTCCTGCAGCCGCAGCCCGCCTGTCGCGACCACCAGCAGCGTGAAGCACAACAGCAGCGCCGGCTCGGCGAACGCCGCGATCGTCACCTCGCGGCTCGCGCCCATCCCTTCGAAGCTCGAACCGGTGTCGAGCGCGCCCAGCACGAGCAGGTGGCGCCCCAGCGCCAGCAGCCCGGCGAACGCCACCAGGTCGCCCGCGAAGGACACGCACGCCGAGACGCCGTCGAGCGGCACCAGCCACGTCGCGAGCGCCGCCGTGGCCACCGCGGCGACGGGCGCGATGCGGAACAGCACGGTGGTCGTGCGGCTGTAGACCACGCCCTTGCGCCAGAGCTTCGCCAGGTCGGCGTAGCCCTGCAGCACCGGCGCGCCGCGCCTGCCCGTCAGCGCGGACTTGGCGCGATTGGCCAGCCCGGTCACGGCCGGCGCGACCGCGAACAGCAGCAGAGGACCCAGCGCGGCGGTGAGCGTCATGGCGCCACCCTGAAGCGCAGGTAGAGCAGCAACCCGAGCAGGCACAGCACGGTGTAGATCAGGTACCAGCGCATGCCGCCCGACTGCAGGAAGCGCATCTCCCCCGCCGCCGCGGTCACGCGGCGCCAGAGCGGCCGGCCCAGCCGGTCGAGCACGAGGTCGTACGGGTGCGACGCGTACGACGCCGGCGTGCGCCGCTCCTCGCTGCCCGCACCGGGGCCGAACGCCGCGAGCAGCGGCGCGGCGTAGGACGACGCGGTGTACTGCATGCGGCTCGTGGGCGCCGCGAAGCCGCAGCCCCACGTCCCCTCGCTCCGGCGCGCCCGGCCGCGCAGCGTCCACGCGCGCGCCAGCCACACCAGCGCGCCCACGCCCAGCACGCCCGCAGCGATGCCCGAGATCGCGGGGACGCCGCGCATGACCTGCTCCACGTCGGCAGCTGCCGGGCCGCCCGGCACCAGCACGGCGGCCGCGCGCAGCAGCGCCGGGAACACCAGCGCCG
>CAIXRL010000424.1 GCA_903921835.1 Candidatus Eiseniibacteriota bacterium
ATCGCGTCGGCGATCTCGGCTCCGCGGCGCGCGTCGGCGGCGCTGGAGCCGAGCGAGCGCAGCGCGGCGTAGACCACGTCGTGGCGCTCCTTCATTGCGGCGGCCTGGGCCTTCGCCAGCGCCGTGGCTGCCTCGGCTGCGGCCGCGTCGCGCGCCCTCGCCGGCGCCGTAACTGCTTCGGCTGCGGCCGCGTCGCGCGCGCGCTGCCGCTTCCGGCTCGCCTGCGCCGCGGGCTTCGCCTTCGCGCGCTCGCGGCGTGAGACCTCACGCCGGCACTGTACGTACTCCGGGCCGAGCACACGCCGGGCCTCGTGCTGGTTGTGAGCCGAGCACAGCAGGCGGAGGTTCTCGGGCGTGGACTTGCCGCCCCGCGCGACGGGCGTGACGTGATCGACCTCGAGCCGGAAAGTCTCCTCGCAGCGGTGTCCGTCTGCGCTCACGAACGCACAGCGCGCGCCGTCGCGTTCCCAGACGAGGCGCCGCAGCGCCTTCGGGATGCGGCTGGTGCCTGCGGACGCCGCCGCGCCGGGCTTCACGCCGAGGCGTTGCTTCTCGAGGTGCGCGACGAAGTGCTTCATTGCGCGCGCATAGACCAGCGCCGGGTCGCCCGAGGGCACCGCGTGGCCGAGCAGCGCCTGCGCCTTGCGCAGGTCCTCGTGCTCGGCTTCCGTGATCGTCAGCCGCACGTCGTAGTCGCCCGACGCGCCGGACGTCACCCGACCGCGACGCGGGGTCTGCGCATGCGCCGGTTCGGGTCCCGCCACGGCAATATTGCCCGCCACCATCTCGCAACGGTTTAGCTGCGAAATCACATGCCCCGGGGCATGCTGGCATGACGTTGTCTCGACAAGTAGCTCGCCCGCTGATGCGGCCGGCGCCGCCGGGCGCGACCGGGCCGCCAGCAGCCGGATGATCTCGTCCCTGCTCCGGAACGCCGCCAACGCCAGGAGTTCGGCCGCCGTCTCCGGCTCGAGGTACGGCGCGAGCACCGCAGCGGCTGCCACGCTCAGCCGGCCGTCCGCGAGACACTCGAAGAGTTCCGGGAAGCGCGGCGCCGCGCGGGCGACCTGGATGCGCCGCAGCGCCCTGGCCTCGGACATGCGGAGCCGTCCCATGCAGTAGCTGCGCATGCAGGAGTAGCCGGCGGCGAGATAGTCCTTCCGCTCGTCGATCACGGCGATGAGCGCGATGCCCTCGGCGAGCTTGGACTTCTCCTCGAGGTCGATGCCGTCCAGCGCGCGCATGGCGACATCAGGCGAGAGGTGCATTCGCGAGAAGCGATTCATGGACGTTGCTCCGCGGGGGCGGATTCACGCGGGGGCGCACACACGTTGTACCACGCGTGCTCGCCGCGCCCGTGCGTGCGCCCTCGCCGCGCGAATCGCGTCGCCGCGGCATCGCGCGCGAGATCGCGTTGATCGCGGCTGCACGGGCGGCTGCCGTGCGATTGGGCGCGGATACGCAGGCGTCCCCGGCGCGCGAACAAGCGGGCCGCACGAGACGGTCAAGTCAAGTGTGTGTGAGCCCCGCCGGTCTGCGTGCCCTGCGCACCCAACGCGAAGGCCGGCCGGGAGCGCTACCCCGGCCGGCCTTCGCGCTGTGGCGATTCCGCGCTGCTTACCTCACCACGGCCATGCGCCGCGTGAGGCTGACGCTCTTCGCCTGCATGCGCACGAAGTACATCCCCGCGTGCAGGTCGCTGGCGTCCAGCGCGGCCGAGTAGCGGCCCGGCTCACGCATGCCGTCGGACAGCACCGCCACCTCGCGGCCCTGCACGTCCACCAGCGACAGTCGCACCGGAGTGCGCGCGGGCACCGCGAACGTGAGCAGTGAGTGGCCGCGGCTGGGATTCGGCGACAGCGGCGAGAGCGCGAACTCGGTGACCGTACCCTGCGCCGAGGCCGAGATGGGCCCGAACCTGAACGCACTGCCGTCACGCTGCACGCCGCTCAGCCGGTACCGCTGCTCCTGTCCTGCCGGAGCCGCGGCGTCGAGCACCGTGGTGATGCGCCCGCTCACGACCGGCGTGGCCTCGACCGGCGACCAGCCGCCGTCCGCTGAGGGCGCCCGCTCGAGCGATACCGACTGGAACGCCGACGGATCACTCAGCTGCCACTCGATGCGAACGCCAGCGTCGGTTGGGACGGCGCGGAACAGTTCCACCAGCGTCGGCGAGGCGAGGTCCGCCACGGTGAATGCGCCGGCGCTCGACGCGGTGCCAATGTTGCCGCTGTAGTCCCGCGCGTCCACGCGCAGGTACGCGGTGTGGATGGCGTTGGGCCCGGTCGCGGTCCAGGTGTACGTGCCGGTATTGGCGACGCCCGCCGCGAGCAGCTCCCACGGACCGGAGGGACCGGTGCGCGACAGGTAGAGGTCCACCGACTGCACGCTGACGTCGTCGGTCGCGTTCCACGTGAGCGAGCATGACGTGCCGATGATGAGGTTATCGCCACCGTTGGGCGAGAGAACCTGGACGGTGGGAGCGGTGACGTCGACGGCCTGGCTGATGGCGGCGAAGTACGGCCGGCTCTGCCCACCGATGCTGGTGAAGTAGCCGCCCGCGTACACCGTCGCGCCGCTCACCGCGAGGGCGCCCACCATGCTGCTCGCCCCCGGATTCCAACCGGTCGCCAAGCCAGTGTTGGTATCCAGCGCCGCGATGTAGTTGCGGCTCTGCCCGCCGATGCTGGAGAACCCGCCACTCGCATACACTGTGTTGCCGCTCACCGCGAGGGAGAGCACCTCGCCGCCCGCCGCTGGATTCCATGGGGTCGCCAGCCCCGTGCCGGCATCCAGCGCCGCGAGGTCGATGCGGCCTTGCCCGCCGATGCTGGTGAACG
>CAIXRL010000425.1 GCA_903921835.1 Candidatus Eiseniibacteriota bacterium
CCTCGCGCTCCAGCTCGCGCGCGCCCTGGCGCCCGAGCTCGAGCGGCGCACCGGCGCGCGCATCGTGCTCACGCGCGACACGGATCGCGCGCTGGCGCAGCCCGAGCGCGCCGAGCTGGCGAACCGCGCCCGCGCCGATCTCGTGATCTCGCTGCATTTCGACGGCGCGCCGCTGACACGCGCGCGCGGCGCGACGGCGTGGTGCCCGACGCTGGGCGCCTCCGCGGGCGACGACGCGGCGCCCGCAGGCGGCATCGCCATGACGAGCTGGCGAGACGTCGCCGCGCGCCACGCGGTCGAGAGCCGTGCGCTCGCCGACGCCGTCACCGCGGCGTTCGAGGCGCGCGGGCTGGGACCGGCGCGGGTGCGCGAGCGCCTGCCGGTGCCGCTGCTGGGCGTGAACGCGCCCGGGATTGCGCTCGAGTGCGCGACGCTCACCTCGGCGGAGGACCTCGCGCGCGTGAGCGCACCCGACGGCATCCGCGCGCTGGCGATCGCGATCGCCGACGGCGTGCAGGCGTGGGGGCGTCATGAGTAGCCGCCTGCGCATCCTCATCGGAGTGCTGGTGGTGATCGCGCTGGCCTTCGTCGGCTGGCGCACGTGGAGCGGGCAGCATGCCCGCGCGACCGCGACGGGGACGGTCGCCGACACGACCCAGGCGGGGTTGCGCACGGTGACGCTGTGGTTCGCCGACGCGGGCGGGGACAGCCTGGTGCGCGAGGTGCGTGAGGTGCCGGAGCTGGAGGGTCTGCACGCGCGGGTCGCGCAGCTCGTGGAGGCGCTGGTGCAGGGACCCGCGCATGGCGGGATCGCGGTGGTGCCCAACGGCACGACGGTCCTGCGCGCCTACCTGGACGACCGCGGCCAGCTCACGCTGGACCTTTCGCGCGCGTTCCAGCAGGGTTTCCACGGCGGCTCGCGCGAGGAGGATCTGATCGTGGGCTCGCTGGTGCGCACGATCGGCTCCAACCTGCCCGAGGCGAAGCGCGTGCTGTTCGCGTGCGGCGGCGCGCCCATCGGTTCACTCGGCGGCCACCTGCCGCTCGACCAGCCCATCGATCCGCAGGAGGGATTCTGAAGGACGAACGCATGAGCGCGCCGCACGATCCCCGGCCCATCGGCGTGTTCGACTCCGGCATCGGCGGCCTGACCGCGGTGCGCGAGCTGTTCCGACGGCTGCCGCACGAGTCCATCGTCTACTTCGGCGACACCGCGCGCCTGCCGTACGGCAACAAGTCCAGGGAGACCGTGACGCGCTTCGCGCTCGAGATCTCGGCGTTCCTGGTGCGCCGCGACGTGAAGTGCCTCGTGGTCGCATGTGCCTCCGCGTCCAGCCATGCGCTCGACGAACTGCGCGCCCGCTTCACGCTGCCCATCGTGGGCGTGATCGAGCCGGCGGCGCGCGCGGCGGTGGCCGCCAGCCCGGGCGGCCGCATCGGCGTCGTCGGCACGCTCGCCACCGTGGGCAGCGGCGCGTTCCCGCACGCCGTGCAGGCGCTGGCGCCCGGGGCCGGAGTGCGGCTGCGCGCCTGCCCGCTGTTCGTGCCGCTCGTCGAGGAGGGCTGGCTCGATCACCCGGTGACGCGGCTCGTCGCCGAGGAGTACCTGGCCGAGCTGCGCGCGGCGCAGCTCGAGAGCCTGATCCTGGGCTGCACGCACTACCCGCTCATCGCGCCGCTGATCGGCGAGCTGATGGGCCCCGGCGTCACGCTGGTGGACTCGGGCGCGGAGGCCGCGCGCGCCACCGTGGACCTGCTCGCCGGGCGCGGCCTGCTCGCTCCCGTGCCCGCGCCGGGCGACGGGCCGCGGCACCACTTCTATCTCAGCGACGAACCCCGGCGTCGCAGCTTCGCGCGCGTCGCCGAGAGCTTCCTTGGCCGCCCCCTGCCGCAGGTCACCGTCGTGGACCAGACGGACCTGCCGTGGTTCGAGCGACCGCACGTTTCCACGACCCGTTCCGGAGAACCCGACGCGTGACCCGCAAGCCGCAGCCCACCCGCGACCACGAAGCCGCTCCCGCCGACGATGCGCCGTTCGCCCGTCACGACGGCCGCCGCCCCGGCGACCCCAGGCCGTTCCGCGTCGAGCGCGGCGTGATGACGCACGCCGAGGGCTCGGCGCTGGTCCACATGGGACGCACGCGCGTGCTGTGCAGCGCCAGCGTCGAGGACCGCGTCCCGGGCTGGCTGCGGGGCAGCGGCAAGGGCTGGGTGACCGCGGAGTACGGCATGCTGCCGCGCGCCACGGGCTCGCGCATGCCGCGCACCAGCCAGACGGGCGGGCGCGCGCAGGAGATCCAGCGCCTGATCGGCCGCTCGCTGCGCGCGGTCACGGACCTGACGGCGTTCGGCGAGCGCACCATCACGCTCGATTGCGACGTGCTCGAGGCCGACGGCGGCACGCGCACCGCGGCGATCAACGGCGCGCTGGTGGCGCTGCACGACGCCTTCGTCACGCTTTCGAACCAGGGTGCGCTCAAGAAGCCGCCGCTGCGCGACTCTGTGGCGGCGATCTCGGTGGGCGTGGTCAGGGGCGTGCCGTGCCTGGACCTGGACTACGTCGAGGACTCGGGCGCGGAGGTGGACATGAACGTCGTGATGACCGGCCGCGGCCGCTTCATCGAACTGCAGGGCACGGGCGAGGGCGCGACGTTCGGCGACGACGACCTGCGCGCGCTGCTGCGGCTCGCCAAGTCCGGCGTGCGGCGCCTGACGCGCGCGCAGGTGAAGCTGCTCGGCGGTTCGGGGCTGCTGCCGGTGGACGCCGCTTGAAGTTCGTCCTCGCGACGTTCAATCGCGACAAGGCGCGCGAGCTGGCGGCGATGCTCGCGCTGCCCGGCCTGGAGATCGTGCCGCTCGCCGACTGGCCGCAGGCCGCTGCGCCCGAGGAGGACGGCGCGACGCTCGCGGACAACGCGCGAATCAAGGCCCGGGCCGCGCTCGCGCTCACCGGACTGCCCGCGATCGCGGACGACACGGGCCTCGAGGTGGACGCGCTGGGCGGCGCGCCGGGCGTGCACTCGGCGCGTTATGCAGGACCGGAATCGAGCTACTCTGAAAACGTTTCCCGGCTGCTCGGCGACCTGGCGGACGTGCCCGCCGGGCGCCGCACGGCGCGCTTCCGTACGGTGTGCGTGGCGCTGCATCCGGATGGGCGGGAATGGCTTGCCGAGGGCGTGCTCGAGGGTGGCATCCTCACCGCGGGGCGGGGCACGCAGGGCTTCGGCTACGACCCGGTGTTCGCGTTGCCCGACGGCCGGACGCTCGCCGAGCTGGCGCCCGCAGAAAAAAACGCAATCTCACATCGCGCCCGCGCCGTGCAATCTCTGGCCTCGGCCCTCGCGACGGTGTAGCCTCCTACAGTGCAGGTGCAAACACGTATTGCGTCCGTGGTTCTCCGACCGCACGGAGGTCGTGCACACATGAACTCCCGACCCGGGCGCGCGCCGTTGTCCGCTCGCCGCTGGCTCCGTGGGTCCGGCGGCCCGCTGCTGACGCTGGCCTGCGCGGCAGCCGCCGAGAGCCTGCGCGCGACGACGCTGCACTTCCCCGGGCCGGGCATCCCGCTGCTGGTCGCGGTGGCGTGGTCGGCGTACGCGGGCGGGTTCGTGTCGGGGACCGTCAGCGCCGCGCTCGCGACCGGATACGCGGTGTACACCTACGGCACTTCGCCGCCGGAAGGCCTCTCGCTGGACGAAGTGCGCCGCCTCGCGGACTTCGCGCTGGGGGCCCTCAGCCTCGTCGTGATGCTGGGGCTGCTGCGTCGCCGCGCGGAACGTGCGCGCCGGCTCGCGGGCGACGCCGCGGTGGCGCTGGAACACCACGTCGTGCTGGAGGAGGCCGCGGATCCGCTGCTGCTCACGGACCCGACCGGCCGCTGCGTGTTCGTGAACCAGCGCGCCTGCGAGATGACCGGCTACTCGCGCGAGGAACTGCTGCGCATGCGCATTGGCGATCTGTTCGCGGCGGACGGGGGCGCCGCGGATACCATCGCGTCGTCCAGCCCCGAGCCCCGGCACATCGACGTCGATCTGGTGCGGCGCGACGGCACGCGGCTGCGTACCGAGCTCTCGGTGCGCCGGCTCAGCGACGGCCGCACGCTCGAGATCGTGCACGACGTCACCGAACGGCGCGCGTCCATGGAGCGCCTGGCGAGCGCCCTGTCCCTGGTGCGCGCGACGCTCGAGTCCACCACGGATGGCATCCTGGTGGTCGATCGCGAGGGCCGCTGGGTCGATCACAACGCCAGGTTCCGTGACATCTGGCGAATTCCGGGGGAGATCGCACAGGCAGGAGACGATGCGCGCGCGCTCGAGCACGTGGTCGGCCAGCTCGCGGATCCCGGGGGATTCGCCGCCAGGGTGCGCGAGCTCTACTCGACTCCCGAGGCGAGCAGCCACGACGAGATCTTCCTGCGTGACGGCCGCGTGCTCGAACGCTATTCCCTTCCCCAGCGGATCGGCGAGCGCACGATCGGGCGCGTCTGGAATTTTCGCGACGTCACCGGGGAACGCCGGCGGGCCGAGGAGCTGTGCGAGACCGAGCGGCGGTTCATCCAGGCGGAGAAGCAGGAGGCCGTCGGCCGGCTTTCCGGTAGTGTCGCGCACGACTTCAACAACATGCTCACCGCGATCCTCGGCGAGGCCGACCTGCTGCTCGTGCAGGCGTCGCTCGACGAGCGACCGCGCGCGCAGGTCGAGAACATCCGCAACGCCGCGCAGCGCAGCGCGGCGCTCACCCGTCAGCTGCTTACTCTTACGCGCCGGCAGCACACCGAGCCGCGACAGTTCGCGCTCTGCGAGTTGCTCGAGGGCCTCGACCCGCTCATCCGCCGGCTCGCCGGCCGGAACGTGGCCGTGCGCGTGGACCTGCCGCGCGGCGGATCCGGGCCGTGGGTGCATGCCGACCCGGCGCAGTTCGAGCAGGCGATCCTCAACCTGGTCATCAACGCGGGCGACGCGATGCCCGACGGCGGTTCGCTGGTGCTGTCGCTCTGCCGCGACGCGGTGACCGAGGCGGACGCCGCGCGCCGCGGGGCGCCCGCGCCCGGGCGCTACGCCTGCGTTTGCGTCGAGGACACGGGCACGGGCATTCCCGACGACGTGCGCGCGCACATCTTCGAGCCGTTCTTCACCACCAAGCCGCCGGGCAAGGGCACGGGCCTCGGGCTGGCGTCCGTGCACGGCATCGTCCAGCAGGCGAACGGTTTCGTGGAGGTCGCGAGCGAGGTGGGCAGGGGCACGACGTTCCGCGTGCTGGTGCCGGAGTTCATCAACGGGCAGGGTGGCGCTCCGGACGCCGGCGAGGATCCGACGGCGTCGGCGTCGCTGCCGGCTGCGAGCGTGCTCGTCGTGGACGACGAGGAGCACGTGCGCTGCCTGGTGGTGACGGTGCTCTCCAACGCGGGCTACGACGTCCTGCATGCCGGCAGCGCGGCGGCGGCCCTGGCGCTCGCGCTCGAGCGGCCCGGGATGATCGACCTGCTGCTCTGCGACGTACTCATGCCGGGCGTCAACGGACCGGATCTGGCGCGCACGCTGATCGCGCAAGGGCGCGTGCGCCGCGTGATGTTCATGTCGGGCTATCCGGGGGCCGCGCTCGAGAGCGACCTGGGCGACCTCAGCAGGGTCGCGTTGGTCCACAAGCCGTTCCACTCCGACGAACTGCAGGAGCAGGTGCGGTTGGTGCTCGAGGGCGTGGAAGCGACCCTGCCGCGCTGACCCGATGGAGACGTCGGCCGACCGGGCCGGCGCCGCTTCCCGGCGCGCTGCTCCGCGCCGAGCCGGTGGACGCGGATCCGTTTGCGCCGGGGCTGCCCCGCGCGGGGACAAAGCCTCGGACAGCAGAGTCGCCTCAGCTGCTTGAACTCCGGGTTGCCCGGGCGCAAGCTCATTGGTGAGGTTCTGGGTGCGCCCCGACGTCGCCCGGCTCCTGTGCAGGAACGTCATCGGAAGGTGTCGCGAGTCGCTCCGGCTCGCGTTGGACCGGGGGAGCCCCATGAATGTCGTTGGCCGCGGGTGTCTTGCGACGATGCTGCTCGCGATTGTCCTGTGCAGCACGGCCCGGCCCGGCGCCGCGGCCTGGCCGACAAGCCCGTCCGTGAACGTGCCGCTGTGCACCGCCACGGGTGACCAGATGTCCCCCACGATCGTTTCGGACGGTGCGGGCGGCGCGATCGTCACCTGGCAGGACTCGCGCGGCA
>CAIXRL010000426.1 GCA_903921835.1 Candidatus Eiseniibacteriota bacterium
CGCGACGAGGATGAGGAGTATGCGCTGGTACATGGCCGGACTCCTTGCTGCCGCCACCCGGCACGCTCGCAGGGAGCGCCCCGGCCGACTCGCGCAGTCGGGAGGCGCACGGTGTCCCCGGGCAGTGGCGCCCGGGGACAGGTGTCGCCGCGGACGCACGCCGTCATCCCGCTTCCCGTGTCGCCGGCCGGCGCCCCGCAGCGGTCCGGCCGGCCTGCTGCGACGTCAGGCGGCCACGGCCTCCCTGACCGGCCGCGCGCCCTTGCCATCGAGGTCCACGATGGCGTCGATGGCGAGCAGCGTGACCAGCCGGTCGTTCGTGCGGGCAATGCCCTGCATCACCGTGGTGTCCACCCCGGCGCCGAGGTCCGGCGTCGGCTCGATCGCGTCGGCCGCGATGTCGAGCACGTCCGAAACGGAGTCCACGATCAGCCCGACCACGCGGGTGCCGACGTTGACGACCACGATGACCGTGAAGCGGTCGGGCTCGCGCGGCTCCATCCCGAACTTCAGGCGCATGTCGAACACCGGCACGACCGTCCCGCGCAGGTTCATCACGCCCTTGACGTACGCGGGCGCGTTGGGGATCGAGGTGACCGACGAGTACCCCCGGATCTCCTGGACCCGGAGGATGTCGACGGCGTATTCCTCGCCGTCGAGCGCGAAGGTCAGGTACTGCGCCCTGTCCTCGGTCGTGTCCGTCGCGGAGCTGTCTTCCCGATGCTCGCTCATGCCCCATCCTCCTGCGCCGCGGCGATGGCCGCGACGGCGGACTCGCCGACCACATGCTCCATCTCGTCGTCCGACTGCCGGCGACGGGTGGCCACGCGGTGCAGTTCCGCCACATCCACGATGAAAGCCACGCGGCCGTCCCCGAGGATGGTGGCACCCATGACGGCATCGATCTTGCGGTAGTTCCGCTCGATGTTCTTCACCACGACCTGCTGCTGCCCGATCACATCGTCCACGAGCACGCCGAAACGGCGTCCGTCCGTCTCGGTGACGACGACGATGCCCCGGGTGGGATCCTCGACGGTGCCCGCGGTGTGGAACAGGCGCGACAGCCGCAGCAGCGGCAACTGCTCGCCACGAAGCAGGAAGATCTCGCCACGGCTGCCGAGCACCGTCTTGATGTCGCTCGGCTCCGGGCGCACGGACTGGCGAATCGAGAGCAGCGGCAGGATGAACGTGTCCCTGCCCAGCCGGACGGACAGGCCGTCCAGGATGGCCAGCGTGAGCGGCAGGCGGATGCGGAACCGGCTGCCGCGCCCCACCACGCTGCGCACGCTGATCTCGCCGTTGAGCGCCTCGACGTTGCGCTTCACGACATCCATGCCGACGCCGCGGCCGGACACGTCGCTCACCACGGTCGCCGTCGAGAAGCCCGGCGCGAAGATCAGCGCGTACATCTCGTCGTCGGTGAGCGCCACGTCGTCGCGGACGAGACCCTGGGAGATGGCCTTCGCGCGGATGCGATCGCGGTCGAGACCCTTGCCGTCGTCGCTCACCTCGATCAGGACGTTGCCGCCCTCGTGATAGGCGCGCAGCGTGACGACGCCCTCCTCGGGCTTGCCCGCGCCAATCCGCTGCTCCGGATCCTCAATGCCGTGATCGACGGAGTTGCGGATCAGGTGCGTGAGCGGATCGCCGAGCGGCTCGATGACGCTCTTGTCGAGCTCGGTCTCCGCGCCCTCGCTCTCGAGGCGCACGCGCTTGCCCAGCTGCGCGCTCAGGTCGTGGACGAGCCGTGGGAAGCGGTTGAACACGGTCCCGATCGGCAGCATCCGGATCGCCATCACCTGTTCCTGCAGCTCGCGCGTGCTGCGCTGCACCACGGACAGGGCCTCCTCGAGCTCGGGCGTGAGCGAGTACCCGGAGACCGCCTGGTTGACCATGGCCTGCGAGATGACCAGTTCGCCGACCAGGTTGATGAGCGCATCCACCTTCTCGGTGGGCACCCGGATGGAGGTCGAGTCCGCGCGGCGCTGCGGTCCCGCGCGCCGGTCCTCCCGAATCGCCCCGGGCTCCGTCGTCACCGGTGCGCCCGCGCTCGTCGCGCCGGTCGCCGCCTCGGCGGAGATCTCGAGCTTGCAGGAACCCTCGACGAACATGAACACGTCGTGCAGGTCGTCCTCCGGCCGCGCCGTGCGCACTCGCAGATCCCAGCCCACGTAGCACGTCTCGGCGTCCATCTCGGCGAGCGGCGGCAGCCGGTCGCGCCGGCACTCGACGGCCAGGACCGTGCCGACCTCGGCCAGGTCGCGCAGGAGCAGGAAGACGTCCTGGCCCTGGCGGAAGAGGTCGGGCTCCGGCTCGAACACGATGTGGTAGACCACCTCGCCCGGGCTGCCGGCGCCGGCAGCCGACCGCGGCGCGCCCTCGCCCGTGGCGGGGGCCGCGCCGTCGGCGAGCTCGGCCGAGAGCTCGGCGAGCACGACGTCGGTCGGCACGCTCGCGGCCTCGCCCTTGCGGGTGGCGGCCACGAGTTCGCGCAGGGTGTCCGACGCACGCAGCAGGTGCTGGGTCAGCGCTTCGTCGGGACTGCGTTTCCCGGAGCGCAGGCGATCCAGCACGTTTTCCATCACGTGCGTGAGACGCGCCAGCTCGTTGAAGCCGAAGCTGCCGGCGGCGCCCTTGATGGAGTGCGCCGAGCGGAAGATGGTGTTCAGCAACTCGGGATCGGCGCCCTGTTCGGTGAGGCTGAGCAGGCCGGCTTCGATGGTTCCGAGATGTTCCTCGGCTTCCTCGAAGAACGTCTCATGGAATCGCTTCAGGTCGATTTGCATGTGCCCTCACAGCCTGCCGAAACGACGCCGGTCCGCGGCCACCCCGATCAGAAGGCGGACGCAAGTCCGGCGGTGCGCAGAGTCCGGTGAACCGAATCCGGCATGTTCTGGATCTCCATCCCGACGCCCATGCCGCTCAGAGTCTCGTGAAGTGCGAGCAGAACTTGAACGCCGGCGCAGTCGATGTGCTGCAGGTGCTCGCACCGCACGCTCACCCCGCGGCCGGAGGCCGCGAGCTCCAGCGCCAGCTGTTGCAGGCGTCTCGCCTGCGTCACCCCCACGACACCCTCGAGGTGGAGCTCCGCCTTCGAGCCATGGGCCTCGACGCGAATGGGCTCGACCGGCTCCTGCGATTGCACGATCTTGCTTCGGGTCGCCATCGTTCCTCCTCGTCCTAGCCCGGAATGCTAGAACAGGACGTCGTCCACGGACTGCTCTGCGGGTGCGGTGGCAGGCGCGGGACCGGCCGCCACGCCCACGGCCTCGGGAGCGGGCTCGCATTCGGCCGCCGCCGGCCGCTCTCCCGGGCCGTTCGTCATGCCGAGACTCAGTCCGCCCTGCTTCACCTTCAACGCCACCCGCAACTTCTCGCCACCGGCCGTGCAGAAGTGCGTCTCGAGGTCGAACGCCAGCGCCTCACCGTCGGCTTCGGAGACCTCGCGGGTCTCCGGCAGGCCCATCTTGAGATCGAACCCGCGCGACACGAGGCAGGCGCGCATCCGGCCGGCGATCGTGTTCACGAGTTCGCCGAGCACCTCGCCCGCGCCATCGTCGAACGTGATCTCCCGCCGGACGATCTGGCTGCCCATGCGCTCGACTTCCTTCCGGCCGCTCGCGATCGTCGTCACCAGGCTGAGGCCGGATTCGGCGTCGACCTGGATGACCTGTGCGACCACGCCGACAGGGCACGCGGCGTCTTCGCCGGGCCCGATCTCGGTGATCTCGCTGCCGATCATGACGCCGATCGTCTGCTGCGTGGCCGTCACGAGTTCGGCGTGCAGGCCCTCGCGCACGACGTGCCGCAGCCGTTCGTACGGACTCTGCTCGCGCAGCACGACGCGCCGGAACTCGTCCACGAACGCCTGGGGCACGAAGCTCTTCCTGACCACGCCGGCATAGTGGGCGGTCTTCTCCGGCGGCACCTCGGCGGACTTGGACAGCAGGTAGAACTGCGGCGGGTTGGTGCCGCTCTCGATCGCCATCTTGCGGATCACGTCGAGCAGCAGGTCCTCGCTCATGAGCGGCAACCCCTCGGCGAGGCAGACCACCGTGGGCTTGGGCGAGGAGTCGCGATAGCTGATCGCGGCAACGGTGCTGGAGCCGGCCTCGATCAACTCGAAGGACGAGTCCAGGAGCGGCCGCACGAACGCCATGAAGTTCGGGTCGTTGTCCACGATCAGGAGATTGTTGATCGATCGCGCCGACTGCCGCTGCCGCCATTGCGCCACGCGAATCAGCAGGTTCTTGATCCGCGGCAGCACGTCGACCGGATTGATCGGCTTCAGGAGGAAATCCGCGACGCCCAGCGCGACCATGCGGTGGACGTTCTCGCGCGTTCCCGAGGCGGTGATGCAGATCACCGGGATGTCCGGGCGGACGGGCGACTGGCGGATGGCGGAGAGGCAGTCGGGCCCGCCCAGGATCGGCATGTCGATCTCGAGCACGACGAAGTCCGGATCGGACTGTTCGAGCGCGCTCAACGCGATCAGGCCGTTGTCCGCCTCCAGCACGTCGACGTTGACGTGGCTGAGGAGGCGCTTGACGGTCGCGCGCGCGGAACGGTCCGGATCGACGACGAGAGCCTTCATGGCGGTGACTGCTCCTGGAGCGGAGGTGCGATCAGAACAGCTCGATGTCGCCCGATTCGAGCGACTCCTGCTGCACCACCTTCCGGGTCGCGATCGTGAGCTCGTCGCGGTAGCCCTCGAGCTTCGCGAACAGGTCGTCCAGCTGGTGGGCGCGCAGCAGCGGGGGCACGCAGGCCGTGGTCGGGTTGAGGACGGCCATGTCCTTGGCGTGCCGGGCGAGCACGGCCAGCTTGCGATCGATGTGCTGGAGCAGCTGGGTCGCCATGTCCTCGAACTGCAGGCTCTGGATGGTCGTGCCGGTCGTCGAGGTCATCTCCACCGCGATCTCCCTGATCCGCGCCAGCACGGAGAAATCGGGCGTGTCGTTCACCAGGGAAATCGTGTTGCGCATGTCCTCGGAGCTCGCCGTGACGACCCGGAACGTGCCGGAGAGCTTCTCGGCCGCGTCCGAAAGCAGCCGGCGCAACTGGGTGAGGTCGGCCGTGACGACGTTGAACTCGTCGCTGAGCGTCACCTGCACCTGGTCGCGCAGGGACTGCAGGCGTTCGAGCGCCTCCTGGGTCAGGCCGATGTAGTCGGCGATCGCCTCGAGCTTCGCGGCGTCCATCTCCGGCGTGGGCAGGCTGGCAGGATTGTCCGACATGGCGGCATCCGTTCGCTTGGAGGTCGTGACCGATTCGTCTGCAGGCTTCGCTTCGCTCGTCCGCTCGTTCACTTGGGAACGACCTTCCCGATGACCTGCAGCAGCATCTCCGGGTTGAAGGGCTTCACCAGCCAACCGGTCGCGCCCGCGGCCTTGCCCTGCGCCTTCATCTCCACCTGGGACTCGGTGGTCAGCATGAGGATGGGCACGAACTTGTATTCATCCCGCGCGCGCACGGCCTTGATGAACGAGAGCCCGTCCATCACCGGCATGTTGAGATCCGTGATGATGAGGTCCAGCTGCTGGCCGGTGAGCTTGTCGAGCCCATCCTGGCCATTGGCCCCGGTCAGCGGTTCGAACCCGGCCTGCTTCAGCGTGTAGGACACCATCTCCCGCATCGTCGCGGAATCGTCGACAATCAGTGCGGTCTTGCTCACGGGAACACCTCTCGGTGCAGGGGCCAACGACCTGCTGCCATTCGCGGGGCCGCGGGCCACGGCCAGCCGGGAGTAACGAGCCTTCGTGGAGGAGTATCGAGCCCCGGGACGATTCCTTGAGTGACGTCACGAACGTTCATCGGGAATCCTCCGCGACGGCGCGCAACGCGGCCGCCGGAAGTTCCTGCAACGGCAGCGTATGCTCGACACCGCCTGCCAGGATCGCCTCGCGCGGCATCCCGAAGACCACGCAGGTGGATTCGTCCTGGGCGAACGTGCGCGCCCCGGCCTTGCGCATGGCCGCCATGCCGCGGGCGCCGTCGGCGCCCATGCCGGTCAGGATCACGCCGACCGCGTTCGCTCCCAGGTCGTGGGCGCACGACTGGAAGAGCACGTCCACGGAGGGACGGTGCCGGTTCACCGGTTCGTCCTGCGTGATGCGCACGGAGTAGACCGCGCCGCTGCGGTGGACCCGCATCTGGAAATCACCGGGAGCGAGCAGTACGTGACCCGGCAGGATGCGGTCCCCGTCCACGGCTTCCTTCACCCGCATCTGGCACAGCGAGTCGAGGCGGTCCGCGAACGAGCGGGTGAAGCTCGCGGGCATGTGCTGCACGATCACGATGCCGGGCGTGTCGGAGGGCAGCGGAACGAGGAACTCGCGCAGCGCCTCGGTGCCGCCGGTGGACGCGCCCACCGCGATCACCCTGTGCGTGCTCTTGAGCAGCGCTCCCGTGTGGATCGCGGGCGTGGCGCGGCCACGAACGGGGGTCGCGGCGAACGGGGACAGCGCGCGGGGACGCGCGCCCGCGGCGGCCTTGACCTTCTGCACGATCTCGTCGGCCAGGTCGAGCGTGCCGGTGCGAATGTCGATCTTGGGCTTGGTCACGAAGTCGACCGCGCCCAGCTCCAGGGCGCGCAGCGTCGTCGCGGCGCCGTTCTCGGTGAGCGACGACACCATCACGACGGGCATTGGGCGCGCCCGCATGAGCTTCTCGAGGAACGAGAGCCCGTCCATGCGGGGCATTTCGACGTCCAGGGTCAGGACGTCCGGGTTGAGCGCCTTGATCTTGTCCCGGGCGACGATCGGGTCGCTCGCGGAGCCGATCACCTCGAGACCCGGGTCGTGCGACAGAATCTCCGTGAGGAGCTGCCGCATGACGGCCGAATCGTCCACGATGAGCACGCGCGTCCTGGGCATGACGTTCTCCTAGAAGAGCTCCACGGAATCGTCCGGGACCCGCGTGAGGGTCTTCCGGATCTCGAGATCGAAGCGGCTCTCCTCGCGCGCCAGGTCACGCGCGACGGTGTCGCCGAGCGCACGCACCAGCGCCTTCCCGGTCGCCGTCGCGAACATGATCTCGACGGGCGCGCTGCCGCCCAGCCTCGAGCTGACCAGGGGGATGCCCTCCTTGTTCAGGAACTCCTTGATGAACCTGGCGTTCTTACGCGGCACGTCGGGACTCAGGCCCGCGTCGGACAGCACGTGCGCCGCTCCGAACGCCTTCGCCTGGAGCTGCCGGCGGTCGCCGCCGAGCTTGAGTATCTCGTTGATGAGCATTTCCATCGCGTTGACGCCGTAGCGCGTGGGCATCGCGTGGTCCTCCATGCCGTCGGGCAGCATGAAGTGGTTGATGCCGCCGATCCTGTTGACGGGGTCGTACAGGCAGGCGCAGACGCACGAGCCGAGCAGCGTGCGCAGCTGCGCCGGTTCGCGGCTCGCCCGGACGCCGCCAATGATCACGTTCGCGACCTTGAGCCCCGTCCGCGCCGCGAGGTGCGTGGCGCGCTCGCGCCGGGGCACAGGCGCGGAGCGTGGCGCCAGCGCCGGACGCGCGGGCGTCGGTCCG
>CAIXRL010000427.1 GCA_903921835.1 Candidatus Eiseniibacteriota bacterium
ACCCCCACGCGGCCGGGCCCGCGCTGGACCTCAATCGCGCCACCGCGGCCGAGCTCGACGCGCTGCCCGGCATCGGCCCCGTGCTGGCGTCCCGGATCGTCGAGCACCGCCGGCTGGCGGGCGGCTTCCGCTCCGCGGACGAACTGCTCGCGGTCCGTGGCATTGGGCCGCACCTCTTCGCCCGACTGCAGCCGCTGGTGACGGCGGTGGGCGCCCGCGATGGCGTGCGCCGGGACACGATGCATTCCGCAATCCCCTCGCGGCGGTGAGCGTGCAGTTTTCGGTTCAGCCGCGCGGGGCGGTCTTCCGATACCGGGTGCAGGCCGTGCGCCGTGGGCACCTGCGCCGATGTGGGCGCAGGGGTTTCCGCGGCACGTCCGTTGCGGTCGCCTTCGCTCCTCGCGCTGGCAGGCGCGGGAGTCGCGGTTCACGCACGCGCAGTCGTCACCCGACGGGGTGCCTCATCGTGGTCGAAGACATCGGTCAGAAGCTCCTCGAAGCCCATCTCGTGGACGAAACGGCCCTCGTGAAGGCCGCCCAGCAGCAGAAGACTGCGGGCGGCACGGTCACGGGCAATCTCGTCAAGGTTGGCGCGTTGACCGAGGAGACGCTGCTCGATTTCCTGTCCAAGCTCTACAACTGCCCCGCGATCGACCTGAAGAACTTCGAGCCCGAACCGGCGCTGACGCGGCTCATTCCCGGGGACGTCGCCACCAAGTTCATGGCGCTCCCGGTGTCCAAGAGCGGGCGCAAGCTGATCGTGGCGATGGCGAACCCCTCCAACATCTTCGCGATCGACGACATCAAGTTCATCACCGGCTACGAGGTCGAGCCGCACGTCGCGTCGGAAGCGGCGGTGAAGAAGGCGCTCGACCGCGCCTACGACTCCGCCGGCACCATGGCCGACATCATGAAGGGCATGGAGGAGGACCTCGACGTCGTCGACGTGGACGACGGCGCCGCCGAGGCCGAGGCCGGCGTCGGCCAGGTCAACGATGCCCCGATCGTCAAGCTGGTCAACTCGCTCATCACCGACGCCGTGCGCAAGGGCGCCTCGGACATCCACATCGAGCCGTACGAGAAGGTGATGCGTGTGCGGTTCCGCATCGACGGCGTGCTGCAGGAGATGATGGCGCCGCCGTACAAGTTCAAACCGGCGATCACGTCGCGCCTGAAGATCATGGCGGACCTGGACATCGCCGAGCGCCGCGTGCCACAGGACGGCCGCATCAAGATCAAGGTGCTCAACCGCACCATCGACCTGCGCGTGAACACCCTGCCGACGATCTTCGGCGAGAAGATCGTCATGCGCATCCTCGACAAGGCGAACCTGAACATCGACCTCGGGAAGCTCGGGTTCGAGCCGCACTCGATGCGTGAGTTCATCGCGGCCATCGAGAGTCCCTACGGCATGGTGCTGGTCACCGGCCCGACGGGCTCGGGCAAGACGACGACGCTCTACGCCGCGCTGTCGGAGCTGAATCGCCCCGACGTCAAGATCATCACGGCCGAGGATCCGGTCGAGTACCACATTCGCGGACTGAACCAGGTCCAGGTGAACGCGAAGATCGGGCTCTCGTTCGCGCGCATCCTGAAGGCGATGCTGCGCGCCGCGCCCAACATCATCCTC
>CAIXRL010000428.1 GCA_903921835.1 Candidatus Eiseniibacteriota bacterium
CCAACTACTCCGAGTCCATCCACGGCGAGGGCCTGTTCAAGAAGGGCCTGCTGACCACGGCCGTGTGCACGAGCTGCCACACCGCGCACTTCCAGCTGCCGCACACCGACCCGCGCTCGAGCATCGCGCGGCAGAACGTCGCGAAGACGTGCGAGCAGTGCCACGTCCGCATCGAGGCCGTGCACGCCAAGATCGTGCGCGGCGCGCTGTGGGAAAAGGCGCCGAACCAGGTGCCGGCGTGCGTGGACTGCCACCAGCCGCACAAGGCGCGGCGCGTGTACTACTCGCAGGGCATGGCCGACCAGGATTGCATGATGTGCCACGGCAGGCGCGGCCTCACGGGCACGCACGCCGGCCAACGCGTCTCGATGTTCGTGGACCTGACCGAGCTCGGCCACTCGCGCCACCAGAAGGTCGCGTGCGCGCAGTGCCACGCCGGCGTGAATCCGTCGCTCAACCGGCCGTGCAGCACCGTGAAGCCGAAGGTCGACTGCTCCGTCTGCCACGCCGAGGTCGTCAAGGTCTACCAGACGAGCATCCACGGCCAGCTCGCCGCCAGGGGCAGTCCGGACGCGCCCGGGTGCACCGACTGCCACGGCTCACACGGCGTGCTCGGGCACGTCGAGCCCGTCTCACGCACCTACCCGCGCAACGTACCGACGCTGTGCGCGGGCTGCCACCAGACCGGCCGCAAGGCGGCGCTGCGCTACAAGGGCACGCAGCTCAACATCGTGGAGAACTACGAGGAGAGCATCCACGGCAAGGGCCTGGTGAAGAGCGGGCTCGTCGTGACCGCGACGTGCGCGGACTGCCACAGCCCGCACGGTGAGCTGCCGGCGAAGGACCCCGCGTCCACCGTGAACCGCGCGAACATCGCGGCCACGTGCGCCAAGTGCCACCGCGGCATCTTCGAGCAGTTCGAGGCCAGCGTGCACTCGCCGGCGTTCTCGAAGCACAACAAGGCGAAGCTGCCCGTGTGCTCGGACTGCCACACCTCGCACACGATCGGCCGCACGGACACCGACAGCTTCCGCCTGGAGATCATGAACCAGTGCGGTTCGTGCCACCGCGACCTGGCGGCGAGCTACTTCGAGACGTACCACGGCAAGGTCTCCAAGCTCGGCTTCCTCAAGACCGCCAAGTGCTACGACTGTCACGGCGCGCACGACATCCTGCCCGCGTACGATCCGCGCTCGCACCTGTCGCGCCAGCACATCGTGGCGACTTGCGCGCAGTGCCACCCGGGCGCCAATCGGCGTTTCGCGGGATACCTCACGCACGCCACGCACCACGACCCGAAGAAGTACCCGATCCTGTTCTTCGTGTTCTGGGCCATGACCGGTCTGCTGGTCGGCACGTTCGTGATGGCCGGCCTGCACACGCTGGCGTGGCTGCCGCGCTCGTTGCAGTACCGCAGGCAGCTCGAGGAATCGCACGCGCTCGAATCCCCCATGCACGTGCGCCGCTTCCCGCCGCTGTACCGCACGCTGCACATCATGGTGATCACCAGCTTCCTCGCGCTCGCGCTCACGGGCATGACGCTCAAGTTCTCGTACACGCCGTGGGCGTACGTGCTGTCGCGGATCCTGGGCGGCTTCGAGTCCGCCGGCATCATCCACCGCATCGCGGCGATGGTGACGTTCAGCTACTTCGCGATCCACATTTGGGACATGCTGCGCCGCAAGGTGGCGAGCAGGCAGTCGTGGAAGGACTTCATCCTGGGCCCGAACGGCATGATGTTCAGCCTGACGGACCTCAAGGAAATCGCCGGCTCGTTCGCGTGGTTCCTGGGCCGCGGCCCGCGGCCCAGGTACGGGCGCTGGACGTACTGGGAGAAGTTCGACTACTTCGCAGTGTTCTGGGGCGTCGCGGTGATCGGCGCGTCGGGACTTCTGCTGTGGTTCCCGACGTTCTTCACGCGCTTCATCCCGGGCTGGCTGCTCAACGTGGCGACCATCATCCACAGCGACGAGGCGCTGCTCGCGGTGGGCTTCATCTTCACCGTGCACTTCTTCAACACGCACTTCCGTCCCGAGAAGTTCCCGATGGACACGGTGATCTTCACCGGCGGCATCCCGCTCGACGAGTTCAAGCAGGACCGGCCGCGCGAGTACGAGGAGCTGGTCGCCAGCGGCGAGCTGGAGAAACGGCTGATCCCCGCGCCGGACCCGCGCGACGTGAAGGGCTGGAGGATCTTCGGCACGATCGCGCTCACGCTCGGCCTCATGCTGATCGTGCTGATCCTTTACGCGGCGATCTTCGGGTACAAGTAGGAGAACCGCGCTCCAGGCAACGCCCCCTGCGACGCCCGACCGGGCCAGCGCACACATAGGGACTTGTGCGCATCGTGCAGGTACCGGGACCCCTGGCAGGGGGTCCCGGTCGCGTTTACGGGGATTCAGGCGGCAGGCGGAACGTGTTCTCGTGGCCGGACCCCGCGCCACCGTGGCTCGCGCCCGCTACGCCCGTTTTCGTTCCGCGCTCACGCACGCTCCGCGCAACCACTCGGCGAACGCGGCGCGGTCCATCTCCTGCGCGGAGAGCGCACGGGTCGCAGCGGCAACCTCGGCCTCGGGCGCGGCGAGACGCCAGCCATTCAGCTCGAGGAACACGCCCGCCAGCGCGATCGCCACGGGCAGGTTGCCGTCCGCGAACGGCGGGTCGCGCAGGATCGCGTTCGCCAGCGCCGCCGCGAGCTCGATGGAATCCTGCTCGCCGAACGCGACGAGTTCGCCCACGGTGGCCAGCGCCGATTCCAGCGCGCCCGGCGAGCGGAGCCGCCCGGCGCCGCCGTGTTCGCCGGCGATCATGCCCTGCATCGCCAGCGCGGCGGAGCGCGAAACCTCTCGGGGCTGCCCGTTCACTTCGCCAGATCGCGCAGAGCGTTGCGGTAGCGCCCGAGGAGATCCTCGGCCACCTTCATGGCCCCGGCGAACTGCGGATCGTACGGCGTCAGCCGATAGCCGCCCGGCGACTCGGTCAGGTAAACCGTGTCCCCCTCGCGGACACGCAGCGCCTGCACCGCCCCCGAGGGCAGCGTAACGCCCAGGGAGTTTCCGACCCTTCGGATCCTGAGCTGGATCATGGCGTTAGTCCTCGCGTGTCCACTAATGTTATAACGTATTGGCAAGGGACGCAACGACCTTGTGCGGCAAGCATTCGCACGCTCCCGTGCTGACTCTGGGCGGCTGGCCGCAGCCAGACACGACAGCGCCTCCTCCAAGTCCCCGTGGCGGCCAATGGCGCTTCGGATGGCCAGAAGCGCGTCTCCCCAGGCAGGGGCTGGACCCCGTCGACCCGGCGCCTGGCGGGTATTGCTGCCGCCAATGCCCTGGGGGCGTCGCTCACCTTCGAGTCCGCGGTGCTCCGAAAGCCCTTTGGGATTCCGCTATCTCACACCCAACCGAAGCGGTACGGTGGGCGCGTTCGCGTGCGAAATACGACTGCGCTTCGTCGCCCGACAACAGCCGTTCGTGCGGTCGAGATGGACTGCAGATGCGGTTGCTCCCGTTGGCGCGGTGCACCCGGCTCGCAGGTTCGCAGCGAAAGAGGAGTCCGCCTTGCAACCTTCGTGGACCGCTCCTCGTTACTCGGCAGGCTGCCTGGTCGCCATGTGTTCATCCCGTGCGCGCAAACCGTCTGCGCATCGCCGATCCACATCGCGCTGCGCTCTCCGACCAGCAACGAAACGTCCCGTCCCCTGCTTACCACTCGAGTGAAGGAGGACTGACATGTGCCGCGCTTCATTCGCATCGCATCGCAGTATGGCTCCCGCGCGAACCCGGCGGGGTTCGGTGTGGTTCGTGGCGTCGGTCGTCGTGGGTGTGGGGCTGCTGGCCCTATGCTGGCCGCATCCGTCGGGCGCCCAGAGCTTCACCGTGGGCGTGAGACTCGACTTCGCCACCGGGATCATTCCTACCTCGGTGGCGATCGGGGACGTGAATAGCGACGGCAAGCCCGACATGGCTGTGACAAACCGGAACTCGAACACGGTTTCGGTGATGCTGGGCAACGGCGCAGGCGGGTTCGGAGCGAAGGCCGACTTCGCCACGGGGACCGCCCCCTACTCGGCGGCGATCGGGGATGTGAACGGCGACGGCAAGCCCGACCTCGTCGTGGTGAACTTCAGCTCCAACACGGTCTCGGTGCTGCTGGGCAACGGCGCGGGCGGGTTCGGAGCGAAGACCGACTTCGCCACCGGGATCGCTCCCATCGCGGTGGCGATCGGGGACGTGAACGGCGACGGCGGGGCCGACCTGGCGGTGGCGAACTCCGGCTCCAACACGGTCTCGGTATTCCTGGGCAACGGCTCGGGCGGGTTCGGGATGAAGACC
>CAIXRL010000429.1 GCA_903921835.1 Candidatus Eiseniibacteriota bacterium
CGCGCAGCGAGGCGATCGTCGACCCGATGCGCTCGCGCGTCTCGCGATCGGTGGAATCGACCCGGAAGGCCTCCTCGTAGTGCGCCAGCGCATCGACCGGCAGGCCGATCAGCTCGAGCATGCGCCCCCACTGCACGCTCACCATCACCTGTTCCCGCGCGGTCGTGGCCATTGCGCTCGCGGAGTCCTCGAGCGCCAGCGCGTGGCGCAGGATCCGGACGCGCTCGAGGCTCGTGCGCAGCGCTGTGCGCGGGCGCCCGTACGTCCCACCGGCCCACGCGTAGTTGCCCCACGACTTCCCGAGCGCCAGCAGCAGGACGGCGTTGCGCGGATTGGCATCGGTGAGCCGCTGCATGTGCCCGAGCGCCCGCTCCCAATCGCCGCGCCCTTCGGCCTCCCTGACGCTGTCGATCAGGGCCTGCGTCGCAAGCGGTTCCGGCGACGGCGCCAGCCGCGGAGTCCGCGGCGCGCGGCCCCAGAGCACGATTGCCGCGGCCAGCACGAGCACCGCAGAGAGCCACAGCCAGGGCGCCCGTGAAACGCGGGCGCGGGCCACGACCGGCTCCGGCCCGACCCCGGATCTGCGGCGGCTCATCGCGTCGCCCCTGCGATGCGCACGACGTCGAACTCCACCTCGGTCGTCCGGGGCGGCGCCTCCACCCAGCAGGGCTCCGTGATCCGGGCGCCGCGCGAGCGCACGGCGACGGCGCGCAGGCCGTCGGGAACCCGCACGCGCAGCGGCGCGGAGAGCGGACTGAGTCGCACGCGCAGGCGCCCGGCGGTGAGGCCGCCCAGGCGGACGGCGGTGGAGCCGAAGCGCGTCGGCGCGTTCGCCAGCGTCGTTCCCTGCCACCACCGCGCCTCGCCACCGAGCGCGATCTCGAGCGTGTCGCCGGGGTCGGCGATCACCATGCTGCGCAGCAGATCCACGAGCACGGCGGCCGCCGTGGCGTGCGGGGGCAGGTTGGCGCCGAATCCCCCGTCGCGGCGGTTGACGATCTCGGCCTGGCCCAGCGTGCTGCTGCTGTGCGCGAACAGCGAGTCGCGCCACGCGCGCGCGAACTCCGGCCGGCCCGCGAGCATCTCCCCCAGGGCGAGGTCCACGCCGTTGTAGGTGTGGAGCGAATCCGCAGGCCCATAGGAGCTCAGGCCGGGCCGTCCGGCGGGAGCTAGAACGCGCCTCGCGAGCGCAACGAGCCGCGGGTCGCGAAGCGGCAGCGCGCGCGTGGGATAGCCCGCCGACAGGTTGCCCCAATCGCGCCCGCCGCCCGACCAGGACGGCGGCACATCGGCGCTGCGGGTCCGCACGAGCGCGGCGGCAAAACACAGCCGGTAGTCGGCGGCCTCGGCGAACGCCCGAGCCGCGAGCGCGCGATCCCCGGCCCGCTGCGCCAGCGACGCGACCGCGTCGCAGCCCGCGATCGCCCAGGCGTCGTTCCCCACCAGTTCGGCGCGCACCAGCTCGGCATCGCGCGGGTCGGCGTACGGCAGCAGTCCCGGCCAGCGTCCCGCCAGCGCCACGGTCGCACGACGCTGGCGCTCGATCCACCCAAGCGCACGCCGCGCGGTCGGGAGCAACCCGGCCGCGAGCGCGCGGTCGTCGGCGTACGCGCAGGCCTGTTCGAACGCCCACAGGGCCTGGCCGGTGCCGTCGAGCTGCCCGGTCTGCGACAGCAGCGCCCCGGTCGGCAGCTCGTACTGCGCCAGCGTGAGGGCGTCGCCGCGCGCAAAATCGTGCAGGCCCGCGAGCGCGAGTGCGCGCACGGCGCGGGCGCCATCGCGCAGCCAGATGTCGCGGTACTGGAAAGGGCTGCCGATCGGCGCCCAGCCGCCTTCGGTGAGCTCCTGGCAGGTCACGAGCGTGACGATCGCGGCCCGCCACGCCGCATTCACCGTGCTGTCGGGGCTGGCGAGCGTCGCGGCGCGCGCCAGCACCGACCGCCAGTAGCGCCGCGCCGCGGCCGTCACCCGTTCGTGCCCCGCGCCGCGCGCGAGTTCGCCGCCCGTCAGCGCGGTGGGATAGAGCGGCAGCACGAAGTCCCAGCTGCGGCGCTCGCCCGGCGCGAGGTGCGCCGAGCAGTGCGCGGCCAGCGCCCCCGGGCCGGCCCCTTCGGTTCGCGCCGGATGCCCGGGCGTCGGGCCGCCGGCGGCGATCACGGCCGCGGGGTCCACCACCGCCACCACGCAGCCGTTGCGGATCGCCGAGTGCCCGCTCCACGCTTCGATCGCGCCGGCCCTTTCGGGCGCATCCCAGGGCAGCACGTGGGGACCCTCGGGCGTGCTGCGCAGCCGCAGGTCGAACGCGACCCCGGCGGGACCGGGCCCGGCGGCGACGGCGGTGACGCGCACCGAGGCCACCAGGCCGGTGTCGCCGAGCGCCTTCATCGGCGCGGCAGCGGCCTCGAATGCCAGGCGCATGCCGCTCGCCTCCATGGTCCAGTGGGCCACCGGCACGCCGTCGCGTTCGAATGCCACGGGCGAGACCGTGACCGGCCCGGCTGCCGGATCCAGGCGCCACTCGAGCGCCGCCTCGCCGGTCGAGACCACGCTGCCGTGCCCCACCTGGAAGGCGCGATGCGCACCGGGCCAGCCCAGTGCGGCGATCGAGTACGCGTAGTGCTCGGGGAAGCGCGCCTCGGGCGCGGCCGCGGGCGGAGGCGCGATCGCGCAGCCACCGATCCATGCGGCCGGCAGCACGACGAGCGCGAGCGTCGCCACGATGGCCAGGGGCTTCCCGACGCGTCTCATCAACCCCCTCCCAGACGGTGGTGCCTGCCCGCGGTTTCACATCCTCCGCGGAGGAGCTTACCGGGGAGACGCATTTCGCAGAAGGCGCGAATCGCCGACCCATTAGCCCGGAGTATTCATGAACCGCCAGCCGAGAGTGCGAGATGTGCGTCAGACGCAAGAGGATCGGCCGGCCGCGCCGGAATCGTGTTCTCCACACGATGAGGACAGCGGCCGGTCGAGCTTCGCAGCGGATGACGCGCA
>CAIXRL010000430.1 GCA_903921835.1 Candidatus Eiseniibacteriota bacterium
TATTCATGAACCGCGAGCCGGCCCGGTCCGGTCTCCCACTTCATCCGTGCGTTGCCCTGGGCGCCGAGGCGCTTGAGCAACCTGCGGGCCCAGGGCAATTGCGGTGAGAGTCGCAGCGCTGCGCGCGCCGCGCATGGACTCGAGGGTCCCCCATTCGCGCAGAATTCGCGGGCTGGGGCTGATCCCGGCCGCGCGCGCGAACGCTTCGGCCGAGTCCTCGATGCGCCCGAGGTCCACGTAGCGCGCGCCGAGAGAGTCCCAGGCGCTCGCCCGCTCGATGTCGGTCCGCGCGGACGGCTCGCGCAGGCAGGCTTCGACGCGCGCGAGCCCGCGCAGGACGACGAGTGGCGTGAGCTCGAGGAGAGGAGCGAGCGGCGCCATCATGAAAACCATGTGTCCTTGTGCGCAGAGGCGGGGCAGCCGTAGGCTCTGCCCGGTCTTTGGATTCACGAAAGGAGATCGCCATGCAACGAAGCAGCCTCATGCGGCACGCAACCGCTCTCGGATGTGCGTTCGCCGCGGCAGTTCTGGCCGGGATTCTGTTCACGGGCGCTCCCGCCCGTGCCGGCATCGACGTGAGTATCAACATCGGCAATGCCCCTCCCGCCCCGCGGATGGCGTTTCGCGCGCGGCCGCACGAGCGGCTCTTTCCCGGAGAGGGCGTGTACGTCGTGGACGATGCCGGTGTCGGGGACAGCGACTGTTTCCGCTATGGCGGCTACTACTGGTTGTTTCGGGGGGGCTACTGGTATCGGTCGGCGGGCTGGCGCGGCCAGTTCGTGGTGGTCCACCCGCGCTACGTGCCGTCGGTGTTCTACCAGATGCCGCCCGCGCGCTGGAAGCATCGTCCGAGCGGACCTCCGGGGCACATGGACCAGGGCAGCGGAGGACCGCCGTCGCACATGAGGCAGGGCGAAGGCGGCCCTGCCGGGCACATGAACCAGGGTAACGGTGGACCTCCGGGGCACATGAGGCAGGGCGAAGGCGGACCTCCGGGGCATATGAATCAGGGCAACGGTGGACCTCCGGCTCACGTGAAGTCGGGTGCCAGGCACGACGCCAGGCAGGGCGACCACGGCAAGGATCGGTCGTCGGAAGGGGACGCTGGGCACACGCGCTGACCTGAGGCAACCAGGCCGGGCTACTCGTGAACCGCCAGCCGAGCGTAGCCGTGGCTCTGCAGCCGCAGCGATCTCATGAATGGTCCGGTCCGGGTCCGGGCTCCCGCACCACCGTGATCCCCGATGCCTTGAACGAGGCGAGCATGTTCATGCCCGGGGCGAGTCCCAGAGCCTCCACCGCCTCGCGTGTCACCTCGGCGATCAGCGGCGGCGTGATCGCGAGCGGGACGCGCACGCGCTCGCCCGAAGGCGGCTCGGGCAGAAGTTCCTCGAGTGCTCCGGCGAAGACGTTGCGGGTGGTTCCGCGCGGTGCCCCGGATGCGCCGCTGGACGAACCGCGATCCCGGTAGCAGACTGCCCGCATGGCAGACCATACGGAGCAGGCCGCCCGCTCGCTGGTCGAAGCCCTTCGCGGAGTGTTGTGCCAGGTCGCCGAACCCACGGCGGTGCTGCGCAGCATTCTCGAGCAGGCCGTGTCGCAGACGGGTGCACACCGCGGGTTGTTCGTCGAAGTCGCCGCGGGTGGCGATTTCACATTCCAGGTGCTGCACGGCTTCCAGCCGGGGCAGCTCGAGGGTGAGGCGGGCCGTTTCAGTCGCCAGCTCTTCAAGCGCGTGCTGGAGAGCAACGACGCCGTCTGGCTCGACAGCATGCTCGACGACTCGTTGTTCCAGGGTCTCGAATCCGTCCGGGCAATGCAGGCCTCCGCGGTGCTGTGCACTCCCATTCGCACGGGTACTCGCATCGCGGCGTTGCTCCATCTGGAGCATCGCACGCCGGGCTACTTTAAGCGCGAGCACGTTGCGCTGACCGCGGCGCTCGCCGAGGTGGCAGGCCCGCTGCTCGAGGCGATGCAGGCCGGGCGCGAAGCCATCCGCGAACGCGACCGGCTGCGTGTGTCGGAGACGCGCTATCGCGGGGAGGCCGAGGAATCGCGCAAGCTGCTGGCCACGGAATGGTCCTTCGGCCGCTTCATCGGGCGCTCGGCTGCGGTGCACGAGCTGGAGGCAACGATCCGCAAGGCCGCCGCCACCGCGTTCCCGGTGCTCATCGAGGGCGAGACGGGCACGGGAAAGAGCATCCTCGCGCGCATCCTCCACTACGCGGGTCCACGCGCGAAGGGCCCGCTGGTGACGGTGTTCTGCCCGTCGCTCGAGAAGAGCATGGTTGAGGCGGAGCTGTTCGGCCATCGGCGCGGCGCGTTCACGGGCGCGGTCACCGACCGCCCCGGCAAGGTGCAGGCCGCCGAGGGGGGCACGCTGTTCCTGGACGAGATCGGGGAGCTGCCGCCCGAGTTCCAGCCCAAGCTGCTCCGGCTGCTGCAGGAGCGCACCTACGAGCGCGTCGGCGACCCCAGGGAGTCGGCCGCGGACGTGCGCGTGATCGCGGCCACGAATCGCGATCTCGAGAGCGAGGTGCACGAGGGTCGCTTTCGCCAGGATCTCTACGAGCGGCTCAACTTCATTCCCGTCGTGGTGCCGCCTCTGCGCGAGCGCACCGAGGACATCCCGCTGCTGCTGCGGCACTGCCTCGACCAGACGGACGCGGGTCGCTGGGTCGAACTCGCCCCGGAGGCCGCGCGCGCGCTTGAACAGCTCGATTTCGCGTGGCCGGGGAACGTCCGGCACATCGAACAACTGGCCGCTCGCCTGGCGATGGAGGGGCGCGCCGGGGTGTTCACGGCCGACGAACTCCTGCGGCTGCTCGCGGTGCGGACCGCGAAGCCGGCGGCGGGTCGGGCGGACGGAGCCGCGGACTTCGACGCCGGCCTGCCCCGGTTGCTCGAGGACTCCGAAAAGGCCTGGCTCGCGGAGGCGTTGCGGCGCTACCCCAGGCTGACCCGAGGCCAGCTGGCGGCGAAGCTCAAGATCAGCGAGTCGCTGCTCTACAAGAAACTCCGCCAGTACGGGATCACGGCGGCGGAATGAGCGGCGCGGACGAGGATGCGCTGATCGGCACCCGGTTGGGCCGCTACGACATCCTCGCGAAGCTGGGCCAGGGCGGCATGGGCGCGGTCTACCGCGCGCGCGACACCGAACTCGAGCGCGACGTTGCGCTCAAGGTGCTGCCGCCGCAAGCGGTGGACGATCCGGAGGCCCGCGCCATGTTGCTGCGCGAGGCGCGCATCGCATCGCACCTGAACCATCCGCACGTCTGCACGATTCACGAGGTCGGACAGGATGGCGGCCACGTGTTCGTCGCGATGGAACTCGTGGAAGGTCGCCCGCTGCGCGCGCTCATTCCACCCGGCGGACTGCCGGACGAAACCGTCGTGCGCTACTCGGCGCAGATCGCCCGGGCCCTGGCACACGCGCACGAGCGGCGCGTGGTGCATCGCGACCTGAAGACCGCCAACGTTGTGATCGGTCCCGGCGGGCAGGCGAAGCTGCTCGACTTCGGTCTCTCGCGGCGCGTCCTCGGAGAGGGGGCGCTGGGTGGCTCCTCGCCGGCGTCCACGGATGTCGTGGCCGGTACGCCGCAATACCTGGCGCCCGAGGTGCTGTTGGGTGATCGGGCAGGCACGCCGAGCGACATCTGGTCGCTGGGCGTGGTGCTCTACGAAATGTGCTCGGGCAACCTGCCATTCTCGGGTGGCCCGGTGGGGTCGGTGGTGACCGCCATCCTGCACGCGACGCCCGCGCCCCTGCCGGAGCACTCCGGCGCCGGGCTTCGAACCGTGGTGATGCGCTGCCTCGCCAAGGACCCGGCGCAGCGCTACTCGAGCGCGGACGAGGTGGCGGCGGCGCTCGAGGCGCTGCTGCCGGAGGCGCTGTCGGCGGACGGCAGGTCACGTGGGCGCGCACAGGCGAGGTCGCGGCCTCCGCGTTGGCTCCCGGGCGCGCTCGGCGTGGCCGCGCTCGTGGCCGTGGCGGCGTGGTGGCAGTTCGCAGGGCCGGCCCGGAACGTGGACGCCACCGTGAACCGCACGGTCCTCATCCTGCCCATGGAAGTGCGCGGCCAGGTCAGGGACGCCGATTTCGCCGGTCGCGCGCTGGCCGAGGCGCTGGCCGTGGACCTGGCGCAGGCCACGGGTGTGCACGTGATGTCCGTGCCGGCGACGGGTGAGCTGTGGAACGCGGGGACGATGGGCAGGGCGCGCGCGGCGTTGCTCACCGGCGCGGGGCGGCTCGTGGTCGGGGCGATCACCCGCGAGGGCGATTCACTGCGCGTGAGCGTGAGCCTGATCGATACGCGCGCCAACCAGGTGCTGTGGGGCACACAGCGCACCGCCGGTGCGGGGGACCTGTCCCTGCTGGCCTCCGCGCTTGCCGCGCCACTGGCCGCCCATCTCGGTGTGCGCACCACGCGCCGCTACGATTACTTCATGTACGAGACCGGCCCGCCACAGATGGCCGGCTCGCTGGAACTGGCCGAAGCGATCGGGGCGGTGCGGCGCTATGAGCTGCCGCGCTCGCTCGAGTCCACGAGCCGGCTGGTGGAGCGCTTTCCCCGCGAGCCCGATGCGCACGTGCTGCGCGTCGCCGCACTGCTGATCGACCTCGTGGCCCGTGGCCCGGACGCCGCGAGGATCGTGGCGATCCGTGACGCGCTCGATGCGCTATACCGGCTCGACCCCGAGAACCCCTGGCATGAAGCGGCCCAGGCGATGCTCATGCCGCCGGGGCCGCGCCCGGTCGAGTTGCTGGGCCGCGTGGCGGCCCGCGGCGACCTGACGCCTGCGGCCCGCGGCGCGCTGCTGGCGATGCGCGCGGACAGGCTCGTCGCCGCGGGCGACACCGCCGCCGGGATCGCCGACGGCGAGCAGGCGGTGCGGCTCGACCCGGCGAGCGACCTCTCGCTGTCCACGCTGGCGCGCGCCCTGACACGCGCGGGCCGCCACCGGGACGCGGCGCGGCGCGTGCGCCAGGCCGTGGCGCTCAACCCCACCGTCGTCAACTACTGGCTCCAGCTCGGCAACTGCATGCTGAAGCAGGGGCAGTGGCAGGAGTACGTCGCCGATCTCGATCGCGCCGCGACGCTCAGTCCCGAGACCGACGCGATCCTGTCCGCCCAGAGCGACGGATTGAGTTGCGTCGGCCACTACCGCGAGGCAGCGGGCTGTGCGCGCCGGGCGCTCGCGCTCAAGCCGGAGCGGTGGCAGTACGGTGTCCAGCTCGCGCAGTCGTCGATGCGCCTGGGGGATTGGAAGGAAGCGGTTCCGCTTCTCGACCGGGCCTGCGCTGCGGGGAACGCGGCCAGCTGCTCGGCGGGTGCGGCGGCACACGCGGTGGACCTGCAACGGACCGGGGAAGCGGCGGCGGCCGGAGCGCGGGCGCAGCAGGCGGCGGCGGGTCCCGGGAGCAAGTCGAGCCAGTACGCCCTGGCCTGCTACCACGTGCTGCGCGGGGATCGCGACGAGGCGATCGCGCTGCTTCAGCGCTTCCCCGGGAAGGGCTGGGTCGAGCCGGGACTCGAGCGCGACCCCAACCTGGCTTCGCTTCGCGCGGACGTCCGGTTCCAGCGCATCGTGTCGTGGATGCACACGCAACCCATCGATCGAGTGTTCGTGGACTGGGGAAGGTCGCAGTGACGTCGCGCGAGTGGTCCCCGCGGCGGTGAGACGTGCCGTCGCGCGGGCAGCCGCACATGAGCCCGCGCTGGCCGGCCCGCGCCGCGGCGGATCTCCACAAGCGTGAGGAGGACTCCACGGCCGTGGAGGGCCTGCGACGCGGAAGCAGCCTGCGGTCGGAGTCCGCGGGGAGTGATGCCGCAGGCGGATGTCGATCCGGCGCAACACCATGACCGCCGGACGGAGCGAGCGGAGGGGCCGCGAGCCGCGCCGGGCACGAGCAATGCTGTACGTGATCGCGAACGTATTTACATGTACCCGCGACGCGCCGGCGAACCGAACCGCCGGGTTGACCGCGGGGCTGCTTTGCGCGAGGAGGTCACTGTGAGCAGCATCCAGGTCGCCGTGGTAGCGGCCGTGCTCGTGCTTGCGGGCGCCGCACGCGAGCCGCTCGCGGATCCTTTCGCTTCCGTCCCGGGTCCGGTAGCCGTTGCCGCCACCGACACGCTCACACCGGCCACGGCAGGCGAGCCGCTGCAGGCGACGCGCAGCCGCCGGGAGTGCGCGCCCACGGCGGAGACACTTTCGCTGCTGCGAACCTCCGTCGGGCGGCGCATCGTGCGCGTGAGCGTGGACCAGGACGTCTACGAGCTCACCCGGGCGCGCTTCGACTCGTCCGGCGTGAGCTTCACGCCCGGCGGCGAGGAAGGCATGCCGCTGTGGCCTGGCGAGGACGCGATGCCCGTCGCTTCCCCGATCACATGGGACCGCATCGGGTGCATCCGGGCGCAGCATTCCTATGCCATGGCAAGCGCCATCGCCGGGGCCGCGGTGGCCGTGGCGCCGATCTTCATTGCCGTGAGCCATGAGCACGGCCGCTCGGTCGAGGCGAATATCGGGTGGGCTGTGGTGACGCCCCTGGCCGCTGCCCTTGGTGCGTTGGTCGGAGGGAACTTCGGCGCCGCAGGCACCTGGCCGATCGCGTGGCAGCGCCCGCAAGCCGGGCACGGGACGCGCTGACATGTCACCGCGTCCCGCGCACATGCCGGCCGGGGCGGCGCGACGAAGCCTGATCGCACTGGCAATCGCGGCGCCGGGCCTCGCCACCGCGATTGCCCTCGCCTTCGCGTGGCACTACTCGGACCTCATCCTTCGGCCCGGCGATCCACCCTCGCTTTGCGAACGGAGGATCCTCGGCGTGAATCCCGGCCATATCCGGCTTGCGCGTGACGCCGCGAGTCTCCAGCCCGGCACGTGGGCGCTCGAGTGGGAAGGTGGCTTCGGACGCGTCGGTCCCGTGCTCACGTCAAAGGGCGATGGCGTGGCCCGCGAGTTCCGCCCCGAGGTCGGTGAGCCGCCGGTCGGAGGCTGTGCCAGGTTGTGCGGTGTTGCGAGGGCCGCGACCCCGCTGAGCATGCTGGGCCTCTCGTACGAGAGCGTCGCGTTCACCGGGCCGCTCGGACGGTATCCGGCGTGGTTCGTGCCCGGCCTCGACTCGACGTGGGTTGTCTACGCGCACGGGCGCGGTGCGAACCGGGCCGAAGGGCTGCGCACGCTCGGCGTGCTGGCCGCGCGCGGCCTGCCGGGCCTGCTGGTCACCTACCGCAACGACCCGGGCGCGCCGGGATCGCCCGACGGCTACTACCACCTCGGCCTGACCGAGTGGGAGGACCTCGAGGCGGCTGTCCGCTTCGCTCTCGCCCATGGTGCGCGCCACGTGGTGCTCGCGGGTTACAGCATGGGGGGCCAGATCGTGATGCAGTTCATGTCCCGCTCGCGGCTGGCCGCGCACGTACGGGCCGTGGTGTTGGAGTCACCCGTGCTGGACTGGAATGCGACGCTTGCACTTCGCGCACGGATCCTGCGCGTGCCGGCGCCTGGTCGCTGGCTCGGCCAGAGGACCGCGGCCGCGCGCGCGGCGCTCGATTGGGACCTGCTCGACCGGGTTGCCCACGTCGAGCGTGTGAAGACACCGATCCTGCTCTTCCACGGCGTGGACGACACCTTTGCCCCCGAATGGGTGAGCGAGGCTTTCGCCCGCAAGCTGCCGGCGCAGGTCACGCTGATTCGCGTGCAGGGTGGGGACCACGTCGAGGCCTGGAACGCCGATCCCGTGCGCTACTCCAGCGCGATGAACTCGTGGTGTGCCACGCACGGTCTCGGGAGGGACGCACGATGACCGGCCCATGGCCGAAGGAGCGGCGTCGTGCTCTCGCGTCCGATGTCACCCCAGCAGGAGGCCACATGCACCGTCCGCTCGCTGCGGTCATCTTCGTTGTCGCCGCGGTCGCGGTAGTCGTCACGGTCACCGTCGCGCTCGCGCAGGGAAACCCGCCGGGCACCGTCACATGGTCCTGCGCGGCCACCGGAACGGGGCAGCTCTCCGGCAACCTAGTTCTCGGCGGTGACGCGCGGTGGAGCAACCTCGCATTCAGCGGCGGCGTCACGCGGCAGTTCGTGCCCGCGTTCGCGGCCGGCCTGTCGGTGCGCTACGGCGACGAGGCGTGGCGCATCCAGCAGGCGACCGCATTCGGCGACCGGGCGCCGTGGCGGCACCTCCAGCGCCCAGGGGCCAGCCTCAACCTGAGCCTGGCGCTTTCGCGCACGCTCGTGGTCGGCGTCTCGCCCACTGCCGACTGGGCGTACGACTCGCGTGCCGACGTTGCGGAGGCCTGCACGTACGGCGCGGTTCTGAGCGCCTTCGGGGTCGCTTCGCCGCGGTTCGTCCTGGGAGGAGGAGTCAGCCTGACCCGGCAGTTCTACTCGATGAAGAGTTCGCCGTTCCTCATCGTGAACTGGAGGCTCAGCGACAGGCTCCGGATCGCCAACGCTCCGGCCGCCGGCCCGCTCGGGGGCGCCGGGGTGGAGCTTCGCTTTTGCACCCGAGCCGGACTGGGAGCTGGCCGGCGGCGGCGTGTGGCGCTCGGACCGCTGGCGGCTCGAGGAGCGCTCGGCATCGGCCGGCAGCGTGGGCGAGACCAGCTCGATACCGCTGCTGGCCCGGCTCTCGCGCCGCCTCGGGGGGAAGGCGAGGATCGACCTCAATGCGGGTGCGGCATTCGGCAGCACGCTGAAGCTGAGGGATTCCAACGGCAGGGAGATCGCGCGCGACGGCTGTGGCGTCGTCCCGATGTTCTCGGCCACGTGGTCGTGCAAGTCCTGAAGACGGCGATCGGAGGTGGTTCATGATCCGGCACGCGATTCATCTCGTCCTGTTGTCGTGCATTGCGTACTCGGCGTCGGGCTGCGCCCTCGCGATGATGCAGGGTGCGCCGAAGAGCTGCCGCGGCTGGCTCGATGACGCCGCGGCGCAGGCCCGGGCGGACACCGCGAGGTCCCGGTTTCCCGCTGCGCGGCGCACGGAACCTGCCGCGCGGCGGCTCGATGCCGGCATGTCCCTGGGCGGCGGCTCGCTGAACGCAGCGGGCTACGACGGCTTCGGCGCCTTTGCACTCAACCTGGGCGGTTACCCGTGCCCGGAAGTTCGCCTGGACGGGCTCGTCACGTACAACGAGATCGACTTCAAGCCCGAGAGCGTCCCCGGTACGACCTTCAGGGACCAGCTGGCGACGGACGTGGGTATTGACCTCATCGGGCGCTACTACCTGTCCCGGGACGCGGACTCGCCGGGCATGTACCCGTTGGCGGGCTTGGGCGTGGGGACGATGTTCTGGGACTACCTGACGCCGGTCGCGTCCACGGGGCCCGGCGCGCCCGGGGCCCTCAGCCACGACGGCGTGTTCTACACGACGGTGTTCGCGGGCGCGGGAGCCCGCCTGCTGCGGTCCCAGTTCATCAACGCGGACCTCAACGTGGTCTGGGGCGTGCGGGTCTACGGCGCACACCTGGGAAGCGAGTCCGAGAACGGGCAGTTCCGGTCGGTGGGCTACTCGCGGGTGTTGCTCGAGCTGAATCGCAGGGTCCGATGAGCGGCGTCGGCGGCGCTCGCGGTCCGGGCTCCCCCGGGCTGGAGAGGACTCCAGACGCGTGGAGTCCACGGTCTCTTCGTGAGCGCGGCCGCCGCTTCCGCGTGTGTGCCGTTCGCCCGCGCATTCCCATGGTGCGCAAGGGGCTGCCACCAGAGCGCCGGGCGGCACCAGCTTCGCCGGGAAGCCGGCACCGCGCTTGCAGTGCACGTGGGTCGCGTAGCCCGGACTGAAGTGCGAGCCGAGAGCGCGGGACGGGTGTCGGCAGCAGGAGGATCGTCCGGCCACGCCGCAGCCGTGCTGCAGACACGATGAAGACAGCGGCCGGAGGGACTTCGCCAGCGGACGGCACCCAGTTCGCGCTCGCAGTCCGCGGGCTCATGAACAATCCGGGCTCGAGCCCCGCGGGCCGGGGCGAGGCAGGCGCCGAACGGGCGCGGGCAGAGATCGCACACTTCGAGCAGGAGGGAAAGGACCATGAGGATCTCGTGGATGTGGAGAGCGTTCCTCGGAATCATGTTGCTGATCACCGCGTGTCCGGTGTCCGTCCAGGCGCAGGCGACGTCCGGTCGGTCCGTAGCGGCCGGCGCGGGAGCGCAGCTCGTCGAGAGCAGCTGGAGCGGGCCGCGCATGGGCTTTATGATCGCCCCGGGCAGCGGGTCCATTTCGCGGAACTTGGAGGGCCACGGGCTGGGCAGCGTCGTGAGCGAGTTCGGCTGGCAGATCGAACACAGGGTCGCGCCCGTGGGGGGCGGTCCGCAGCTCGTGACCGAAGCCGTTCCCCTGCTGGGCGGCGTGGAGTACGGCAAGCTCGTGCCGAGCATCACCGGGATCATGGGCGTGCGGTTCCCGTCCGGCTACGAAGTCGGCATGGGGCCCAGCCTGACCGTCGTGAGCGAGACAACGGTCAACAAGGGTCTCGTCATCGCGGCGGGCAAGTCGATCGACTACGGCAGCGTCTGCATCCCGCTCAACCTGGCCGTCTCGACCAACAGCAAGGGCACGATGGTGTCGCTGATGGTGGGCTACGCCATCCATCGCACCGGACAGTAGCGAAGTGTTCAGGATGGTCGCTGGCCTGATGCTCATCACGATCCCCGCGACGCCTGCGGGTCCGCACCGATGCGGGGGTGAAATGTGATCGCGCGCCTGGTGTCGCTCCGTCCCGTTGTCGCAGTGATCGCCCTGCTCGTGGCCACGCCGAGGTCGGCCGCCGCCCAGGCCCCAGGCGCGAACCCGGAGACGGCCGCGGTCACCGCGCCGTTGGACACGGTGGCGGTGGCCGCGCGGCCGGACACCGCCGCGGTGACGGCGCCCGCTCATTCGCCCCTAGTGTCCCGCGCCCTCTCGCCCGGCTACGCCTTCGAGTTGGCTCTGGCCGTTTCGCTGGTGCCGGCGCTGATCGCAGTCTCCCTGGATCCGCCGGGCTCGGCCGTCGCTCCCGAGGCCGCAGTCTCGATCGGACTCGCGGCGGGCATGATCGCCGGTCCCGCGATCGGCCTGGCGTGCGGTGGCCGGCGCGATCTGGCCACCCGTGGAGTCATCGTGCGGTCGCTCGGCGTCGCGGCCTGCGCAGCCGGGGTGATCGGCTTCGGGACCGCGTTCGCGGACGAGAAGGGCTCGGGCAGCGGGTTCATGCTGCTCGGTGCGGCCGGCGGACTCGTGACCGCGGTGAGCTGGATCCACGACGTGGCCATCACGCCGTCGGCGACTGCGCAAGGAAGGCCGCTGCACGCGGAACTGGGCATCCGTCGCGACGGGCTCGTCTCGGTGCGCGTGCGGTTCTGATCGGCAGGCGATTCGTGGATTGCGAGCCGGGCCGCGGGTGTGCGGCCCGGGCCGGGGAGCGGCGTCATCCGTCCTGTCGGGAACCCCGTGGATTCCGTTGGGCGGGACCGGGGCAGAATCACCGTGGCGATGGCGGCGCACCGACCACTTGACTGGAGAAGCACGATCGCTTCCCGCGGGCTCGCCGCGACGAGGTCCCCGGGAGAGCGCAGCGGTTCGGGCCCTAGCCCGGAGTATTCATGAACCGCGAGCCGAGAGTGCGAGATGTGCGTCAGACGCAAGAAGATCGGCCGGCCGCGCCGGAACCGTGTTGCAGACACGATGAGGACAGCGGCCGGTCGAGCTTCGCAGCGGATGACGCGCA
>CAIXRL010000431.1 GCA_903921835.1 Candidatus Eiseniibacteriota bacterium
GTGGTGGTGAGGTTGCCGCCGGTGTTGATGGTCTCGAACGCCATCCGCACGCCGGAGACACGCACCTTCTCGAGCGTGTTCACGGCCAGCGCCGCGCGGTCGCCGCGCGCCTCCAGCGCCGAGACGCCGGGCGTGATCGCCGCGAAGCGCGAGCGGATGACGTCGTTGGTGGTCGCGCTCGCGTACGGATCGATCGCCCACACCTGGCGCAGCGCGTAGTACGCGGCGCGCGGGTACTCCTCGAACAGGCCGCGGCCGTCGGGTCGGCCCTTGGCACAGATGCCCCACCACTCCTCGTTCATGTTGTTCTCGCCCTGAACGTAGTCCTCGGTGTATCCGCCGTTGGGCCACGAGGCATTGGAGTCGTGGATGTCGAGCCGCTCCTCCTGCTTGTACTTCCACCAGCCGTCCGACCACTGGAACACGCACCCGCCGATCGCGTTGCCCTCCTGGCCGTGGCCGGCGCTCTTCTCGTAGATCTCGCGCCACTGGCCGATCAGGTAGCGTGCCTGCATGGGCTGATCCTCGCGCATCTCGCGGGCGTTGAACGCGTCGGAGCCGAACTCGCTGTACATGACCGGGATGCCGAGCTTGTCGTGCACGACCTTGAACAGGTCGCCCGAGGAGATGCCGCGGTAGACGTTCGTGCCGAGGATGTCGATGTCCTTACACTCGCTGGCGATCAGGTCGACGTACTGCAGGTCGCCGTTGGCGATGGCCACCGGCACGCCGGGGTCCTGCGCCTTGGTGGCGCGCGCGATCTCGTCGAACAGCGAGTAGAGGAAGCGGGCGCGGGCGGTGTTTCGCTCGCCCTTGGGCAGTGCCTCGATCTCGAACGAGCTCCAGGACAGGCCGTAGTTGTTCTCGTTGCCGAGCAGGTACATGAGCACGCCGGGCGTGCCCCGGTAGCGCTTCACCATGGCGGCCACGTCGGCGGCCAGCGCGGCGCGCACGTGCGGGTCGGAGTAGTCGGTGTCCTTGTGCCACACGCCGTCGAGCGTGAAGCCGTAGCGGCCGACCGTGTGGTTGATGATGCAGTAGATGCCGTAGCGGTCGTGGATGTACTTCACCCAGCGCGGCGGAATGCCCGCGTAAATGCGGATGGCGTTGCAGCCCATGCCGGCCAGCAGCGACATCTCGCGGTCCAGGGCCGCGGTGACGACTTCGTCGGGCTGCTGGAACAGGTCATAGGCGTAGTTCTGCCCGATCGGGACGTAGTCCCAGTTCATGCCGCGCACCAGGAAGTCCTGGCCGGCCACCTGCAGGCGCGAACCCGTGGAGTCGGTGACGACCCGCACCGGATCGCGGAGGTCGGCGCCGGCGCCGGCGAACGACACGACGGGAGCGAGCGCGAGGAACAGCAGCGCCGACATCCCCGCGAGGATCCGGGCGCTGCGCTGCGGCCTGTGCATGGGGAACGGCTTCACGGGCGTCTCCTTGTGTGGTGCTGCGGTGCGTCGTCCTCGATCGCGCCACGCGCGATGAAGTCGCGATACCAGTGCGCGCTGGCGCGCGCGGTCCTTTGCTGCGTGGCGTAGTCCACGTGGTGGAGGCCGAAGCGCCTGGCCACGCCCTCACCCCACTCGAAGTTGTCCATCAGCGACCATGCGAAGTACCCACGCAGCGGCACCCCTTCCGCGATCGCATCCCGCGCCGCCTCGAGGTGCGCGCGCAGGAACTCCACGCGCCGCGGGTCGGCGATGGGGCCGGGCGCGGCAGGCGCGGCGGGCGGATCGCCGAACGCGGCGCCATTCTCGGTGACGTGGATCGCGGCGGGCGCGTACTCGTCCCGCACACGCACGAGGATGTCGCGCAGGCCGCGCGGGTGGGCCTCCCAACCCATGTCGGTGAGCTGGTCGTCGGGCACGGGCCGAATCTGGAGCGGGCGGCCGTCGGGACCTGCCCTGACCACCGCGCGGCTGTAGTAGTTCACGCCGAGGAAGTCGGTGGGAGTGGCGATGCAGGCCATATCGCCCGGAAACACGAAGTCGAGCCCCGCACCGTCGAGGTGGCCGCGGCGCACGCGATCGGCCACGGCGTCCGCCGGGTACGCGCCGCCGAACAACGGGTCCAGGTACCAGCGATTGAACTCGCCGTCGAATTCGCGCGCGGCGTCGCGGTCGGCGGGCGAATCGGTCGCCGCTTCCACGGGCGAGAGCAGCAGCACGATTCCGGCCTCGGCACCGGGCGCATTGCGCCGCAGCACCTCGACCGCGCGGCCGTGCGACAGCAGCAGGTGGTGCGCGACGCGCAGCGCCCCGCCGGGCGAGCGGTGCCCCGGCGCGTGCGCACCGCGCTCGTAGCCCAGGTGCGCGACGCACCACGGCTCGTTGTGCGTCACCCAATGGCGCACGCGGTCGCCGAGCCGGCGGCTCACGGCGTCCGCGTACGCGGTGAAGGCGTCCACGGCGGCGCGCGACGTCCAGCCGCCGTGGTCCTGCAGCGCCTGCGGCACGTCCCAGTGGTTGAGCGTCACGAAGGGGCTGATGCCCGCCGCCAGCAGCCCGTCCACGAGCGCGTCGTAGAAGTCGAGCCCCCCGGCGTTGACCCGGCCGACGCCCGAGGGCAGCACGCGCGGCCACGCGATCGAGAACCGGTAGGCGTTGACGCCCAACTCTCGCATCAGCTCCACGTCCTCGCGCCAGCGGTGGAAGTGGTCGCACGCCACGCTCGGGTCGCTGCCGTCCTTGATGTTGCCCGGCACGCTCGCGTAGCGGTCCCAGATGGACTCGCCGCGGCCGCCCTCGGCCACGGCGCCCTCGATCTGTTGCGCCGACGTGGCGACGCCCCAAAGGAAGCCGGCAGGGAACGCGGCGACACCCACGACTCAGCCCCTCGCCGTCGGCGCGCCCGCCGGGTAGAGGTGGCAGCGCACGGAACGGCTGCCGAGCGTCCGCGGCTCGGGATCGGTGAGCGAGCACGCGTCGATCCGCTCGGCGCAGCGCGGGGCGAACGGGCAGCCGCTCGTCTCGTCGCGCGACGGCGCGCTGCGCGCCGCGGCCGCACCGGCGTTCGCGACCGGGCGGTCGGCGTCGGCGATCGAGGCGAGCAGCGCGCGCGTGTACGGGTGCTTCGGCGAGGCGACCAGCTCCTCGCTGGGCCCGTCCTCGACCAGGCGTCCGCGGTACAGCACGAGGATGCGGTCGGCAAGGTAG
This sequence comes from Candidatus Eiseniibacteriota bacterium, assembly GCA_903921835.1. Lineage (GTDB taxonomy): Bacteria > Eisenbacteria > RBG-16-71-46 > RBG-16-71-46 > RBG-16-71-46 > CAIXRL01. Next base: position 3,156 of record CAIXRL010000431.1, read on the forward strand.
CGCGCGGAGGCGAGGTCGTGCGTGATCAGCAGGATCGCAAGTCCCTGCTCGCGCTTGAGGCGCGCGAGAATGTTGAGCACGCCCATGCGGATGGACACGTCGAGCATGGACGTGGGCTCGTCGGCCACGAGCAGGTCGGGGCTGACCGCGAGCGCGCGGGCGATCGCGACGCGCTGGCGCTGGCCGCCGGAGAGTTCGTGCGGGTAGCGCCCGACGAACTCCTCGGGCGGATCGAGGCCCACCGTGCGCAACAGTTCGAGCACGCGGGCGTGGATCTCCGCGCGCGGCACCGCTCCGCGGCCGGTGGCGCCGTGGCGCGAAAGCGGACGTGCGAGGTGGTGGCCGACGTCGTGCACGGGATTCAGCGAGCGCAGAGGGCCTTGCGCGCCGGCCATCGCCGAGTGGCCCGGCGAGCCGTGCCGCAGCAGCGGCCGCTCGATGTGGTGCCCGACGCTGTGCACCGGGTTCAGCGAACCGAAGGGGTCCTGGAAGACCATCTGGACGCGTCCGCGATACGCCAGCGAGGCGCGACCCGGTTCGCTGGCGAGCACGTCGGCGCCCGAGAGTCGGATCTCGCCGCCGTCGGGCGATTCGAGGCGCAACAGCATGCGTGCGATGGTGCTCTTGCCGCTCCCCGATTCCCCCACGAGGGCGACGGCCTCGCCGTGGTGGAGCCGGAACGAGACGTCGCGGGCCGCGCAGACGTCGTGGCCGCGGGTGAACATTCCCCGGGACGTGAAGGTCTTCCGCAGTCCGCGGACTTCGAGCAAAGCGGCCGACCGTGCCTGCGAATCGGTGGCGATCATGATCGAATCACCTCCCAAAATAGTACTTTGTTCGCACGTCGAACATAGTCTAGGATTCGCTCGTGGTTGTCAAGGGGCACGGAACCAGGAACGAATCCGGCAATCACAGCGTTTCTTTGGTCATTGGATCGAAGTCCCCCGCTCGTCCTTCCACGGAAACGGCAACTGACCCTCTCGCGATGCGATGGCAGTGACCGGAAGTCCAATCCTCAAACGAAAGGCCACGAGATGAAGACGGCTACTTTTCTGGCTGGAAGTCTCTGCGCGATGGCGTTGGCCGTGGGCAGCGCCTCCGCCGCGAACCTGCTGACGAACCCCACGTTCGAGACCGGCGACCTGACGGGCTGGGCGGCCTACCAGACGAACGGCAATGCCACGATCACGGTCCTGGCCACCGACAACGGCCCGTCCGCGCCGGGGACCCACAACGCGTTCCTGAACAACCAGTCGGAAGCCGACGGCCTGACGATGGCCCAGACCACCCCGCTCGGCAGCGCCACTGCGGGAACCGTCTACTACTCGTACGACCTCAAGCTGGGCCAGGCGGTGAACGGCGGCGTGTGCTTCGTCGAGATGTTCGCGCAGAACGCCGCCGGCGCGGTCATCGGCAACGCGGGGCTGAAGGGCAACTACGCCCCGGCGACGTGGACCACGTATAGCGGCTCGTTCACGGCTCCGGCCGGCACGGACCACCTCACCATCCAGTTCGAAACGCCCACCGGGGCGGTCATCGGCACGATTTCCTCGATGCACGTGGACAACGTGCTACTGACGCAGGCGCTGGGCAGCCCCACGCTCAACACCACGTGGGGCGGGCTCAAGGCCCTCTACCGGTAGCAAGTACCGGCCTGGCAGGAGCGGAAATTCGAGGCGATCGCGATCCTGGCGCGGTCGCCTCGAGGCATTCCGGGGCAGCGCCCGCCCCCGGCGGCGGCAGGCGCGGCAGGCGACCCGGACTCTTGCGCCCCGGTTCGGGCCCGGAAATCGCCGATCGGGAACGACGTTTCGTCATCCTCAAAAAACACTTTGTTCGCGCATCGAACATAGTCTAGGATTCTTCCGTGGTCGAAAAGGGGACACGGCACCATTCACTTCACCGGCGGGGACACGAACTCTCCCCTCGCCGGGCGGACGTCCCCGCCGAACCGGAATGCAACCGCGAACCGGTCGGGTGGGCCGGAAGTACAGCAGGCGTCACGCGGCAACCGCCGGAGATGACGTGCACCGGGTTCTCGCCCGGCCTCAGTGCCGGGAAAGTCGCGCATCAGAGCCCCATCCTTCTCAGGAGGCAAGCGCAATGAGTCTTCGTCCTACCTCGGTTCTCGCAACGGCCCTCCTGCTCCTCGCGCCCGTCGCGAGCCAGGCGGCGCTGGTGAGCTACAGCCAGAACTTCGAGACGCTGACCCAGGCCGATCCCAACGCCCTCACGGCGGACGGCTGGGTGGTCTACGGCAACGTCTTCACCGCGAGCGGCACCTTCCTCTATGGTTACGGTACGTTCCCGGCTCCGAACGGCGGCGCGGCCTTCAGCGCAATCGCCGCCGGCGAGGGCGGCGACCTGCAGGGCCTGCAGCAGCTGAGCGTGTACAACGACTACAACAACGCCGACCAGGCGAAGGGGTTCCTGATCGAGTCGGACGTCTTCCAGCAGGACACCATCGGCGTGGCCGACCTGCACACCACGTGGACGTTCCAGTTCGACGCCAAGCTGGGAAACCTGGTGAGCCCGTCCACGGCACTCGCGTTCATCAAGACCATCGATCCGCTGCACGGCTACGCGATGACCAACTACTTCCATGTCGACATGACCGCGATCCCGAACACGTGGAGCACCTACACCATTTCGATCCCGCTGGACTCGACCGCCCTGGTCGGCCAGTACATGCAGTTCGGCTTCGGCAGCACGGCCAGCTGGTACGTGAGCTCGGGCGTCTTCTACGACAACCTCACGTTCACCAAGACCGCGTCCGCGGGCGTCGGCGCCAGCGGACCGAGCATCTCCGACCTGCGCCCGGCCGCGCCGAACCCGTTCTCGAGCTCGACCCGGCTCGACTACAGCATGGCGAAGGCGGGCAGCGCGGACCTGACGATCTACGACGTCACGGGCCGCCGCGTGGCGACGCTGTTCCACGGCGAGGCGGGTGCCGGGCCGCACTCGGCGACCTGGAAGGGTCTCACCACCGACGGGCGCACCGCTCCTGCCGGCGTCTACAACGCCGTGCTGCAGACCGCGGCGGGCCGGATCACGCACCGCATCGTCTTCAGCCGCTAGCCCGGAGTATTCATGAACCGCGAGCCGAGAGTGCGAGATGTGCGTCAGACGCAAGAAGATCGGCCGGCCGCGCCGGAACCGTGTTGCAGACACGATGAGGACAGCGGCCGGTCGAGCTTCGCAGCGGATGACGCGCA
>CAIXRL010000432.1 GCA_903921835.1 Candidatus Eiseniibacteriota bacterium
CCTCAGCCTTGCGCTGTTGCCCTGTCAGGGCGCCTTTCGGGTTTCCGAGCGCACCATCTCCGAGACGGCTCTCAGGGCATCCTCAGCGGCACCGCGCGCCTGGGGGGAGTCGGAGGGGTGGCCGGAAGTCGAGGCGAGCGGGAGCGAGCTTTCCGCCGATCCTGACTGTTGAGTTGTTACTGACTGTTGGTGGTGACCCGTCCGACCGGTTTTCGACTCTCCCGCGACCCCTTTTCCGCCCGGTAAGCCCGCAAAGGGGTCGCCCTGCGCCCGGTTTCCCGCAAAGGGGTCGCCCTGCGCCCGGTTTCCCTTCATGTTCCCTGCACACTTCGCACACGGGGCTGTGGATAACTCCGTAACCCCCGGCAGGACAATGTATTCCGTAGTGAGGCCTCGGCCGCCGTGAGGATAGCGGTGGATGACCACGTGGCCGGCGGAGGTCAGGTGTCCGAGCGCCACCTTCACGCGCGTCTCGCCGAGCTCGGTGCACTGGACCAGGGCGCGCCGGCCGGCCCACGTCAGCCCGCAGGCGTCGCAGGCGTGCCACGCCAGCGCCAGCAACACCGCCTTGTCGGCGGGGTGGCCCACCGTGACGCTCACGGCGGCGGCGAGATTGCGATACCCCACGGGTCAGGCCCGGGGGGTTGCGGTGGTGGCGGCGTGCATCGGAATGGCCCCGATGGTGAGAGAGTGAGGCGCCGCGGGACGGCCCTGGGGCCATCCAGGTGCAGAGGGGTGCCGCGACTGCGTACCGCCCCTATCGGCGCCTCGATGCGCGCAAGCTACTGCGCTGGCGAATCTGTGTCAACGTCGAACAGCTCCAGCTGCTCGAGCTTCGGCTCGGCCATGCGCGCGAGCTCGTCCCGCAGTCCGGAGGCGTAGGCGTTGAACTCGGCATCGCGCTTGCCGCGCACGGCTCGGCGCCGGCCGCGGCGCGCATCCTCGCGGCCCAGGCAATAGGCGCCGACCAGCCGGCCGATCAGCCGGCGCTTTCCTTGCCGATCGCTCACGGCTCCCCAGCGCGCCGCGCAACGAGGCCCGGCGCCGGGGCGGGCTCGGCCGCCGTCACGAGCTGCACGGCGCCCACGAGAGCGGCGGCCTCCGCGTAGGTCAGCGCGTGCGTCCGGCATACTCCATCCGCGGCGTGATCCGCGAACGTGGTCAGCAGCACTTCGCCGTTGCGAGCTTCCACGATCCAGCGCCCGCAACTGTGCGTTGCGATGCTCACGTTTATGCGTGCCATTTATGTCTCCGTGGGCTCAGATTGGGGCGGGGTGTCGAATGCCGCCGGCCAGCCCCGCCGCACCCGCTCGCAGCAGGCCAGGCAATCCGAGCCCTCAACGCCGGGCAGCCCGTTGTCCTTCACCGGCGCCCCGCTGGGGATCATCCGGAGCCCGCAGAGCGTCAGGTTGTAGACGTCTGGCCGCACCACGCCCACGTGCACGTGGAACCTCGCCCCGCGGCCCGAGCGGAACCACCACAGCCCTTCAATCGCTCGCCTCATGCACCTTTCCTCGCGTCTGTCTATGCCAGAAAAACCCCACCTTTTTCGGGCATGAGCGTTTGGGTTGCTCGCGCGCTTCCTATTGTGTCCTATTGGGTTGTGCTCACCACGGTGAACGTGAACCCACGGACGGGGAGGCTGGTGGCCACGCTGTAGGGCTGGCCGATCTTGAAATCATGCAGCTCCTCACACAGAACGCCGCCCTGGCGCCACACGATCCGCACCACGGCACGGCCCGGCTCCGCCAGCCGGCTCATCAAAAACACGTCGAGCTTCGGAGGATATTCTGCCGGCGGCTTTCTCTTTGGCGGCTTACGCGCTGGCCGTTTCATTCTGTCCACTCCTTGCGGCACCCCGAGCACCAGGGGAGTGCGCGCTGTTCGTCGGTGAACCACTCCGGCCCCGTGACGGGGAGGTTTCGGCCGCAAATCGTGTGCACCGTCTTGCCGGGGACTGGCCTGTCAAACGTCTCGTGCTTCACTCTGCCGCGCGGCTCCATCACGATCCACCATGACGGCTTGGAAAAGTCCCACCGCGCTTTCATTCTGTCCCCTTCGGGGTGGTGGCCCGCACGCATTGTTTACAGCGCAGCAGCTTGCCCGGGACAATCGGGGGGTAGCCGGCCATGAACACGGTGCGGCCACACGCCGCCAACAGGAACAAGTCCCGGCCGGGCTTTGAAGTGCTCGCGTGCACCTTCTGGCACGTCATGGCGGTCCACCAGTACACTCTCATTCTGTCCCCCGGCCTAGTCGGCCGCCTCGTAGGTCAGCGCGAAAATGTCCGGCTTGCACGGGTACAGCTCGCCTTTCACGCCCTGGATGATCCAGTCCCCGTACTCGGCGCGGTGCGGACCCTCGAGCGTGAATATGACTAGCGGGCCGTCGCCGGCTCCCGCGTACCACGGCGCCACGCAGCCCGGCTTCTCGAGCTGCATTTGCCACGCGCGGTTGAGCCATTCCGGCCAGGTGGAGTTATCCGCGCGGGTGACGGCGGTGAGCTGGAACGCCTCAATGATTACGGGTCGCTTGCGAAACTTCGGCATTGTGTCTCCTTGGGGTTAGTTGCTCCGCAGCGTCAACACGCCGTTACCGATACAGGTAAGGCCCACGCACACGCCAATGATGCGCGAGAACGGCGATTCTCCCGGCACAACTACGGCCAGCGCCGCGACGATGACCCCAAGCATGACGGCGAGCACAGCAATCACTTTCATGCCCCCCCCGGGTCCGGCTTCGGCCTCAGCGCGTCCTCAATCGCCTGCTCAACACACCGCACGTATGTCTCGCGCGTCTCCGATGCCAGCGGCCGGCCCGTCTCCGCTCCGGCTCGGTTGAGCGCGTGCTCGGCCGCGGACAGGAATGGCCGCACGCTCTCGAGCACGCGCGTGGCGCCGTCGAACACTTCCCCGCACCGGTGGCACTGGACTACCTGGCTGTGAGGGTTCCAGTAGACGGCCAGGAACGGGTGCGAGCACTCGGACGGCCGGGGCTGGTCGCGCTCCGGCTCGCATGGCTTGATCCTGGGCGACGCCAGGCGCAACAGCTCGTTCGCCAGCTCCACGCACACGTGCGTAGGCAGCGGGGCCACGAGGCGAACCGATCCCGCCTTGGGCGTGAACCCCTCCAGCACGATCGTTAGCGGTGTCTCCTGGCTGGGGGTCCACAGCACGAGCAGGTTCGCCGACTTAGTTATCAATCGCATTGTGTCCCCGCGGTTAGAAGCAAATCATCAACGTGAGCACAATAAGCAGCGTTTTCAGGGCGAGGTTCGGGTCGTTGATGATCGCCGCGCCGGCGCCGGCCGCCTGCGCGGAGCCCACGAACGTGAGCGTGGCAGAGAACACGAGCGCCACGGCGAGCCGGATCATGAGCTTTTGACGGGTGGTCATTGTGTCCCTCCGGGGTCAGATTGGGATGCGAGGAAAGCGGTTCTGCATACGCACCAGCGTGTCCGCCGGCGATTCCGGCTCCAGACCCAGCACCCAGCGCAGGAGCTTGGTCGCGCCCACGGCGCCGCGGCGCGTCTTGTCGTCGTTGGTGCCACCGCTCCCGTAGGCCAGCGAGAGCAACACGCACCGCTCCAGCTCGCGCTCGAGCTCGGCCTTGGTCCGGATCACCGCTCGGAGTCCAGCACGCGGCTCGCGCGGGCGCGCTCGAGCTCCAGCCCGTCCACCTGGCGCAGCGGCTGGGGCAGGTCCGGGAACCGCTCCCACGGCTCGGCCTCGTTCTCCGTGGTGAGCCACACGGACCCGTCGCTGGCCAGGGCGACCAGCCCGCCGCCCTTGGGCGCCAGCAGGTGAACCACACGGCGCTCCAGGGGCTCAGGGGCCGGCTTGCCGCCCACTCCCGGGGTCGCGCCCATGTCCACGAGCACGCCGGCGCCGCGGCACCACTGGCACCCTTCTCTCAGGTCCGACTCGCCGCAGCAGGCCGGGCATTGGATCGTTGCAGCCATGACGTTCTCCAGGTAGTGAGGCGGGGCGGTGGCAGCCGCCCAGCCCCGGGTTGTGCCGACTAGCGGCGAATCCACCACAGCAGGTCCAGCAGCACCATGACGATTGCGATGTCCATTCGGCCTCTCACCCCCTTTCGGTTGGAACCAGAAGCGCGAACACTTGACGGTAGAGCAGCGAGGCGCCGCACGCCGGCGGATCACTGGTCACCTGGTAGATGGCGCCGTTCCAGACGACGAACGGGGGGCAGGTGCAGGCCGGGGGCAGGTGGGCGAACCCGTGATGCTTGCCGCCCTCGCCGGCGAGCTCGATGTTGACGCCGGTGGCCATTAGGACAGGCTCCGCGAGAGCCAGCGCAGGAACAGCACCACCGCGGCGATGAGCGCGAGGAACACGCACGCGAACGCAACAACCTGGCCGGCGGTCATGTCAGCACCCCCGCGCGACGGGCGCGGCCCGGCGGGTGACGGTGATGCACTTCTCAAAGCGGCCGGCCACGATGTAGAGCACGCGGCGGCTGGGCAGGTTAAGCAGGGTGGCGCCGAAGGTCAGGCGGCCGATATGGAGCACGAACAAGCGCATTGGATACCTCCACGGTGCGGGTGAACTTCTGGCCCGCTCACAATGCAGCATCCGTGCCGCGACGAACGGCAACAGCTTACACCCGCGCTCCAATCCGTGTCAATGCGTTTTGGTCACGGATTGAATGCAGGACGCGAGGCCGTCCCCCCGCCCACGGCCCGGCGGCTATGGATTGGGGAGCGAGCCGGGCATGACGGCGCCGGCCCCGCAGTCTCAGGGAGCCTTGGGAGGCCCCACGCGCTTGTACCACGCTGCGATTCCGTCCGCGATGGAGACGCCCAGGCGCACGAGCTCCGGCGTGGCGAGCATC
>CAIXRL010000433.1 GCA_903921835.1 Candidatus Eiseniibacteriota bacterium
GCTGTTCACGATCGGCTTCGCGGTCAAGCTCGGCCTCGTGCCCGCGCACGTGTGGCTCCCCATGGCGCACCCCGAGGCGCCGGGGCCGGTCTCGGCGATGCTCTCCGGCGTCATGGTCAAGGCGGGCCTGTACGGGATGCTGCGCTTCGCGTGGGCGCTGCCCGGCGCGCCGCCCGAGCACTGGGGGACCGTGCTCATGGGACTCGGTGTGGCCACGGCGCTGACCGGCGCGCTGTACGCGGCGATCGAGCCGGACGCCAAGCGGCTGCTGGCCTACTCGACCATCAAGAACGCGGGCCTGCTGGCGCTGGCCACGGGCCTCGCGGCGGAGCTCGCCGCCAACGGCCAGCCGGAGATCGCCGGCATCGCGCTCGCGGCCGTCTTCTACCACACGCTCGGGCACGGGCTGGCCAAGTCGCTCGCGTTCCTCTCGGTCGCCGAGGCCGCGCACGCCGCCGGCTCGCGCAACCTCGAGGCGCTCGGAGGTCTCGCGCGCCGCATGCCGCGCACGGCCCTCGCGGCGCTCGTTTCGACGCTGGCGCTGTGCGGCCTGCCGCCGTTCTCGTGCTTCGCCGGCGAGTGGCTCACGTTCCAGGCGCTCATCCTGGGCTACTCCGCGGGCGCGGGGCAGCTGCGGCTGCTGGTGCCGTTCGCGGGCGCGGCCATGGCGCTGGCCGGCGCGCTCGCGGTGGCGGCGCTGGTCAAGCTGTACGGCATCGGCTTCCTCGGCCGCCCGCGCAGCGCCACGGCCGCCGCGGCGCACGAGGTGCCGCGTGCGCTGGGAGCACTGTTCGTCGGGCTCGCCACGCTCCCGCTGCTGTGGGGCCTCGCGGCGCCGTGGGCCGCGGCCGCGCTCGGCGCGCCGATCGCGCGGCTGCTGCCGGGCTTCGACGCCGGCTCGCTCTCCCACGTGGGCGGCCTGGCGCTCGGCTCCGCGCGGCTCGTGTCCGCGAGCGTATCGCCCGTGGTCGCGGCCGCGCTCGTGCTGGCGTTCGCGGGACTCGCGTACGCGTGGATCCGCACCTCGAGCGGCGGGCCGCGCGAGCTGCGGCGCGCGCCGTCGTGGTCGTGCGGCGCGCCGCTCGCCCCGCACATGCAGTACTCGGCGCTCGGCTTCACCAAGCCGCTGCGGCTCATCTTCGAGCCGGTGCTGAAAGCGCACCGCGACATCGAGGTGCTCGAGGAAGGCTCGCCCTACTTCGCGCGGCGCGTGCGCTACAGCCACGCGGTGCCGGCGCTCTACGAGCAGTACCTCTACCAGCCGTTCGTGCAGGCCGTGCTGTGGACCTCCGAGCAGATGCGCAGGCTGCAGACCGGCAGCCTCCACCTCTACCTCGCCTACCTGCTGGTGACGCTGGTGGCGCTGCTGCTGTGGGCCCGCTGATGCGCGCGCTCGTGCTGGTGCTGGTGCAGACCGCGCTGCTGGTGGCGCTGGCGCCGCTGTGGAACGGCGTGGTCTCGGCGCTCAAGGCGAGGCTGCAGATGCGCCGCGGCGCGCCGGTGCTGCAGCGCTACCGCGACCTGTTCAAGCTCGCGCGCAAGGAGACCGTCCTCAGCGAGGACGCCTCGCCGCTGGCGCGCGTCGCGCCCTACATGGTGCTGGGAGCTGCGCTGGCGATCTGCACCTGGACGCCGGTGCTGAGCACGCAGCCGGGGCTGGGCTTCGCGGGCGACCGGGTCATGACCGTGGCGCTGCTCGCGGCGATGCGCGTGCTGCTCGCGCTGCTGGCGCTGGAGGCCGGCACCACGTTCGGCGGCATGGCGGCGAGCCGGCACATCGCGCTCTCGGCGCTGGCGGAGCCCGCGCTGATGCTGTCCGTGTTCACGCTCGCCATTGCCGCGCGCAGCACCGACCTCTCGCGCATCTCGGCCGCGATCGTCGCGACGCCCGACGCGTGGATCTCGCCCTCGCACCTGCTGGCGCTCACCGCCATGTGGATCGTCGTGGTCTCCGAGACCGGCCGCGTTCCCGTGGACAATCCCGCGACGCACCTCGAGCTGACCATGATCCACGAAGGGCTCGTGCTGGACGTCTCGGGCCGCCAC
>CAIXRL010000434.1 GCA_903921835.1 Candidatus Eiseniibacteriota bacterium
CTTCGTCGTGGTGATCCGCTCCTGCGGCGCGCCCATCTCGGTCGAGAGCGTCGGCTGATAGCCGACGGCGCTGGGCATGCGGCCAAGGAGCGCCGGCACCTCAAGACCCGCCTGCGTGAAGCGGAAGATGTTGTCGACGAAGAAGAGCACGTCAAGCTCTTCCTTCACCGGAAGCTGCTCGCGCTGCTCACGAGCGAGGACAACGAGGTCGTGCCCTACTGAACGCGAGACCGCCCGGAGGCGCGTGCCTCCGGGTGGTTCGTGTTCCTTGCGGCCCCGGCAGTCAGCCGTTGATCGTGATGGCGTCGGCGAGGACGGTGGCGCGGTGGTTCGAGACCTCGAAGAAGCCGCCCTGGATCGGCCGGCGCGCTTCCGTGCCGCCCGCGTGCCGCACCTTGAGCACGCCCGCACCCGGACTCGTCACGAGCGGTGTGTTCTGTGCGAGCGCGACGAAGTGGCCTTCGCGCCCGGCGCCTCCACGATGACCTCCTCGAATCACATGGCCCGCTCCTGGGCGACTGCGGTCACTGCCATCGCTGGGTCCCCCATCCGGGATCGGTCCTGGCAGGCCCGTCGCCCCAGCGATCGCTTCGCCGCTGCAACGCGGTCGGAATGCTGCTCCCTTGCACCCGGAGACTCCCCGCTTGAACGCCGCGGCGCGGCGCAATAACCTTACTATGTTCGGAAATCGAACAAACTCGGCAACACGACCCGATCGCACTCATTCCAGCCGCGGCGTCCCTCGGCCCAGGGTGCATCTCCGGAAAGGCACGTCATGCATGTCTGCTCATTCCCTGCCCGGATCCGCCCACGCCGAACGATCGCGTACGGATCGATCGCGGCGGTGCTCCTCTGCGCCGCGATCGCGTCGGCCCAGATCGTCCCGGTTGGCAGCGGCAGCTACACCACCACACTCCCCGCCGGCGGCTTGAACCCGGTCGCACCGAAGGTGACCGCCAACGTCACCGGACCGGCACCCTCGACCGACTGGTGGTCCTCGCTCATCTTCGCGCGCAGCTCGGGCAACTATGGTGACGTGCTGGCGGTCCAGCCGCTCAACCTGAAGGCGGCCGCGAGCGGGCTGGGCGTGGGCACAGGCGCGATCGTCCCCACGGGGCCGTCCTACTACGCGTACGGCTACCAGGAGGACCTGCTGGTCGGACTGGCCGGACTGTCCGCGCCCGCAACCAAGGTGGCTGGCTACAGCGACTGGACGGTGACCGCCCGCTGGGACGATGGCACCCGCCGCCTCGACGCCACCTTCGGGCACGGCCTGCCCTTCGTTTACTTCACCAGGAGCGGCGGCGTGATGCAGCTGTACTTCGCCACCGGACTCCCGACGGTCTGGTACAACCAGAACGGCACGCTCGGCATCCGGGTCAACAACAAGAACTACGGCGTGTTCGCACCTTCGGGCTCGAGCTGGAGCACGGCTGGAACCACCTTCCAGTCCGCTCTGAACGGGAAGAACTACGTGTCGGTCGCCTGCCTGCCCAATGCCTCGACCGCCACGCTCGACCTCTTCCGCGCACACGCGTTCGCCTTCGTGACCGACACGCGTGTCGCGTGGAACTACGACGAAGCCTCGGCGACGGTGACGACCGACTACGTCGCCAGGACCGTGGCGATGGAGGGCTCGCCGACCACCCCGCTGCTGGCCATGTACCGCCACCAGTACCTTCACTCGGATGCGAGCCTGCTGGGCCTTTCGTTCCCTTCGCTGGAGGGGGAGATGAAGCTCGCCGCGACCGACAGCTTCCGCACGACCATGACCTACCCGGGCATCCTGCCCCTGCTGCCGGCGCCGCTGGCGGATAGTCCCGGGTACGACGCTGCGCGGCTCAACTCCTACCTGGACGGTTTCCTCTCCCAGTCGTACGCGCAGCTCTTCTACCGTCCGGACACCTACTACGGGGGCAAGGACCTGGGCGTCGTCTCGTCGGCGATCCGGGTGGCCGACCTGGTCGGCCGCACCGACGTGCGCGACTACCTGTTGACCGGCCTGAAGCAGAAGCTCGAGGACTGGCTGACCGCCGAGCCGGGCGAAACCGACGGCGTCTTCTACTACAACGCCACCTGGGGCACGATGTACGGCTACCCCGCCTCCTTCGGCACCGACAGCGAGCTGAACGATCATCACTTCCACTGGGGCTACTTCGTCATGGCCGCCTCGGTGATCGCCATGTAC
>CAIXRL010000435.1 GCA_903921835.1 Candidatus Eiseniibacteriota bacterium
CGCCCGTCGCGCCCGTCGCCGCCAGTTCCGACACCTGCTGGCGGGTGCAGGTCGGCGCTCCGGGCGAACGCGCGCGTGGCCGCGTGCTGCGCGACGCGTCGCAGTCGCTGCTGGTGGTCGCGATGACCGTGCAGCGCGACGCGGGGCGCTGGAAGGTGCGCACCCGCGAGTGCTTCTCGCGCGCCGCCGCCGAGAGCCTGCGCGATCGCGCCACCGCCTCCGGCTTCAAGGGCGTCTTCCTCGTGCGCTACGTGGAGCGCAGGTGACGCGCCGGGTCGTCCTGTTCGAGGATCGCCAGTGGCGCGCGCTGCGTCCGCTCACGGACCTGCTGCCCGTTCCCGCGCTCGTCTTCGGCGCCAGCGACCTGGCGCGCCGCTGGCTCGCGCGCGCCGGTGTCCCGCTGCTCGCGATCGAAGCGCGTCCGCGCGCACTGGCGGCGTGGCATCACGCGCCCGTGCGCGACACCGCGAGCGTCCCCGCGGACGCGGAGGCGATCGTGCTCAACGCCGCCGCGCTGCCGGGCGAGTGGTACGAGGCCGCGCTGGCTGCGCGCGGTCCCGCGCTCTGGTTCGCCGGCGAGCGGGTCGCGGGCGCGCGGGCGCCGCTGGCGTTGCTGGGCCCCGCGCTCGGACGGGGCGAGGACTTCGAGACGGCGCTGCTCGCGCTGGGGCTGCCTGCGGTGAGCGTTGACGCCCCGTTCCTCTCGTTCCCGTGGCACTTTGTCGAGCGCAATGCCGACGCCATCGCGGACGATCTCGCGTCCGTGCGGGGCGAGGTGCGCGGAGACGTGCACCGCCTCGCGTGCCTCGAGGCGCCCGAACGCATCACCGTGGCCGAGGGCGCGGTGGTGTCGGCGTTCGCGGTGCTGGACGCGCGCGGCGGCCCGATCATGGTCGGACGCGGCGCACGGATCGCGTCGCACACGGTCGTTACGGGCCCGTGCGTGATCGGAGCGGGGACCGGGTTGCTCGGCGGCTTCGTTTCCGGCACCACGTTCGGCCCCGAATGCCGCATCGCCGGCGAGGTCGAAGCGAGCCTGTGGCAGGGCTACGGCAACAAGCGCCACCACGGCTTCGTCGGCCACAGCGTGGTGGGCGAGTGGGTCAACCTGGGGGCGCTCACCACCACCAGCGACCTCAAGAACAATTACGGCAGCGTGCGCGTGTGGGTGGACGGCGGCGAGGTGGACAGCGGCAGCCCCAAGGTGGGCTCGCTCATCGGCGCGCACGTCGAGACCGGCATCGGCTCGCTGCTGCCCACCGGCGCCAGCGTCGGCACGGGCGCGAACCTCTTTGCCGGCGGGCGTTTCGCCCCGAAACGGACCGCCTCGTTCGCCTGGTGGGACGGGGAGAGCACCGTGGACCATGAAATCGGCCGATTCCTCGCCACGGCCCGGATTGCCTTCGGGCGTCGCGGGCGCGTCTTTTCGCCGGCGGACGAAGCCGCCTGCCGTGAACTTTTCGACTCCACCGCGGGCGAGCGGCGTCCGATAAAACAGACATAGGCGGCCCAGCACCCCGGGCCCGGTCGGGGTCCTTCCCGGCCTCGCCTCCCGTGCCTCCCTGGATTCATTCGGTCTTGTACACGCGCGCGGTTTCCCGGCGCGCGGGACGCTTCACTTCAAGGACGACTTCATGCCAGAGCTTCGCAAGGACCCCGTCGTCGGCCGCTGGGTGATCATCGCGACCGAGCGCAGTCGCAGGCCCACGAACTTCACGCCCACGCCCGAGCCGGGCGTCAGGCCGCAGGCGTTCTCGCCGTTCGCGGAAGGGCGCGAGGACATGACCCCCCCGGAGGTCTACGCCGTGCGGCCCGGTGGCGGCAAGGCCAACGGGCCCGGCTGGACCGTGCGCGTGGTGCCGAACAAGTTCCCGGCGCTGCAGGTCGAGGGCTCGCTCGACCGCCGCGGGGAGGGCATGTACGACAAGATGCACGGCATCGGCGCGCACGAGGTCGTCATCGAGGGTTCGGACCCCGACAAGCACCTCGCGGACCTGCCCGTCGAGCAGATCCA
>CAIXRL010000436.1 GCA_903921835.1 Candidatus Eiseniibacteriota bacterium
CGTCCTCGCGGAACACGGCGCGGTCGATGGCGGCGGCCAGCTCCGCTCCGGGCGCGTCGTCGCGCAGCAGCCACACCGCGCCGCCGGGCGCGTGCACCACGGTGGCGCGGTGGAGCAGCCTGCCGCGGAACTCGCAGAACAGCGTCGTGCGCGAGCCGGCCGGCGCGAGGTCGTCGAGCTTCTGCGTGGTGACGCGGTGCAGCACCGCGAGCACGTCGCGGCCCGTCAGTCGCAGTGCGGTGGAAGGTGTGGCGGGAGCGCTCATGCAGCCACGCTTGCACGCACCCTTCGGGTGGCGCAAGCCGGAGCCCGATGTTAGCGTCCCCGCCTGGACGATTCGTGAGCCTGCGGGGCTGCGAGCGCGATCTGCGCGCCATCCGCTGCGAAGCTCGACCGGCCGAGCTTGGGCACCCACCTGAAGGTGGGGCCGGCTGCCGCGCATCTCGCACTCCCGGCTCGCGGTTCATGAACCGTCCGGACTCATCCCGACCCCGAGGTTCAAGCATGCGCGCGACCGCCGAATCCATCGCCGAACTGCTCGTCACGCTCGTGGACATCCCGAGCGTCACGGGCGCCGAAAAGGCCATCGCCGACTTCGTCGCCGCGCGGCTCACGGGCGGCGACGGCGAGGTGCTGCGCTCAGGCAACGGCGTCGTGTGGCGCGGTCCCCGACTCGGCCGCCCGTTGATCGTGCTGGCGGGGCACCTGGACACGGTGCCGCCGCAGGACAACGCGAGGGCGCGCATCGAGGGCGGCTGCGTGCACGGGCTCGGCACCACCGACATGAAGGCGGGCGACGCCGTCATGCTCGCGCTGCACGAGACGCTCGACCCCGGCGCGCTGCGCTTCGACCTGGCGCTCGTGTTCTACGACGCCGAGGAAGGCCCCGCGGTGAACAACGGGCTCGGGCGCATCCTGCGCGAGATGCCGTGGCTGGCCGGAGCGGCGATGGCCGTGCTGCTCGAGCCCACCGACATGCAGGTCGAGATGGGCTGCAACGGCATCCTGAACGTCGAGGTGCGCGTGCCCGGCGTGCCCGCGCACGCGGCGCGACCGTGGATGGGCGTGAACGCGGTGGGCGAGGGCGCGGCGTGGCTCGCCGGGATCACGCGCTTCCCTGTGACGCCGGTGATCGTGCAGGGGCTCGAATACCGCGAGACACTTCAAGTGACCACGCTGCACGCGGGCACTGCGCGCAACGTGCTCCCGGGCGAGATGGTGGCGAACCTGAACCACCGCTTTCCGCCCGATCGCACGGTCGAGCAGGCGGTCGCGCGCATCCGCGCGCTGGTGCCGCCGCAGTTCGGTTTCGAGGTCGTGGACCAGGCCGCGCCCGGCGGTGTCTGCCTGGACCGCCCGGAAGTGATGGAGTTCGTGAAGCGCTTCGGCGCGAAGGTGGCGGGCAAGCAGGGCTGGACCGACGTCGCGCGCTTCACCAGCGCCGGCATCCCGGCATTCAATTTCGGGCCCGGTCTCGCCGAGCTGTGCCACCGTGCCGACGAGAAGTGTCCCATCGAGAACCTCGGCGTCGCCTACGACTGGCTCGCCGCGTTCCTGGAGTCGGAGGCTGGATGAGCACGACCGTCAATGTCGTTCCCGGACCGATCCACCCGCTGCTGACCGGCGGCCCCGAATACCCGTTCGTGAAGCTGGAGCGCCGCCGCCGCGAGCTGCAGCCCGCCGGCGTCACGACGATCAATTTCGGCATGGGCGACCCGCGCGAGGAGACGCCGGAGTTCATCCGCGAGACGCTCCGGCGCGCCGTGCCCCCGGTGTCGAGCTACCCGTCCAACCACGGCAAGCCCGAGCTGCTCGCCGCGTGTGCGCGCTGGATGAAGCGCCGCTACGGCGTCACGGTGGATCCCGCGGTGCACGTGCTGTCGGCCAACGGCTCCAAGGAGGCCGTGTTCAACCTCGGCTTCGCCGTGGTGGACCCCGCGTCCGAGAAGCGCACGATCGTGATCCCGACGCCGGCGTACCCGGTGTACGAGGGCGGAGCGGACCACTGCGGCGCCGAGCCGTACTTCACGCCGCTGCGCAGCGAGGACGGCTGGCGCTTCAACCCGAAGCGCGTGCCCGACGAGGTGTGGGCGAAGACGGCGCTGCTGTGGCTGAACTCCCCGCACAACCCGACCGGTTCGGTGCTGCCGCGCGAGCAGGGCGCCGGGATCGTCGCGCTGGCCCGCAAGTGGGGCTTCTGGGTCGCCTCGGACGAGGCGTACTGCGACCTCTACTTCGGTGACGACGCGCCCCCGAGCCTGCTCGAGCACGGGCTCGAGAACGTGATCGGGCTGTACACGCTGTCCAAGCGCTCGGCCATGACCGGCTATCGCTCGGGCTTCATGGTCGGCGATCCGCGGCTGATGGACGCGCTGCGCAAGTTTCGCCCGCACGTCGGCGCGGCGACGCCTGATTTCGTCCAGGACGCCGCCATCGCCGCGTGGAACGACGACGCGCACACGGCGGACCAGCGGGCGAAGTACGGCGCCAAGCGCGACCTGTTCCTGGCCGAGTTCAAGCGCCGCGGCTGGAAGATCGAGGGCAGCGAGGCCACCTTCTACCTGTGGCTCGCGGCCCCGGGCGGCGACGAGGTCGCGTTCGCGGAGAAGCTGCTCCGGCTGGGCATCGTGACCGTGCCGGGCTCGTACCTCGGCCGCGGCGGCGAAGGCTTCGTGCGCTTCGCGCTGGTGCCGACGCTGGCGCAGTGCCGCGAGGCGATCGAGCGCATGGCGGGGCTGGACGCGTGAGCGGCGTGGGCGGGACGTCGGACTACCCCTTCGAGCGCTGGCGGACCACGGTCGAGGAGGGCTGGGCCGGCGCGCGCTCGCTCGAGGACGCCGCGCTGCGCGGCGCGGTCGAGGGCGCGGTGGCGGCGCTGGACGCGGGCGACCTGCGCGTCGCCTCGCCGCCTGCCGAGCCGGACGGCGAGTGGACGACGCACGCGTGGGTGAAGGAGGCGATCCTGCTCTACTTCCGCATGCACGTCTCGCAGCCCGTGCACGCGGGCGACCTCGAGTTCTTCGACAAGGTGCCGGTCAAGCGCGGGCTCGAGGCCGCCGGCGTGCGCGTGGTGCCGCCGGGCGTGGCGCGCTACGGCAGCTTCCTGGCGAAGGGCGTGATCCTGATGCCCGGCTACGTGAACATCGGCGCGCGCGTGGGCGAGGACACCATGGTGGACACGTGGGCCACGGTGGGTTCGTGCGCGCAGGTCGGCGCGCGTGTGCACCTCTCGGGCGGCGTCGGCATCGGCGGCGTGCTCGAGCCGCCGCAGGCCGCGCCCGTGGTGGTCGAGGACGACTGTTTCATCGGCTCGCGCGCCGTTGTGGTCGAGGGCGTGCGCGTCTGCCGCGGCGCCGTGCTCGGCGCGGGCGTGGTGCTCACCGCCAGCACGGCGATCATCGACGTGCGCGGCGCGGAGCCGGTCGAGAGCCGCGGGCGCGTGCCCGCGGGCGCCGTGGTGATCCCGGGGCACCGGCCGAGGAAGTACGGCTCGGCGACATTCGGCGTGCCGTGCGCGCTGGTGATCGGCACGCGCAGGGAGAGCACGGACCGCAAGACCTCGCTCAACGATGCCCTGCGCGAGTTCGGGGTTTCGGGATGACACCCGCCCAATCCGAAGGAGAGAACGCTTGAGCTACGTCGATTCGAACCTGCTGACCGGCGAGACGGTGTCGTACCGCACGCGGCTGCACTGGCGGCTCTACGTCCCGCCCGTGCTGGTGACGCTGCTCGTGATCGTGCCGATCGCCGTGGTGCTGGTCATGAAGCAACTGGCCGTGTGGGCCGTCCTGCCCATCGTCGTCGGGGTCGCGCTCGTCGTGGCGGCGCACTTCCGGCGCGGCAGTTCGGAGTTCGCCGTCACCAACAAGCGCGTCGTGATCAAGCTGGGCGTCGTGTCGACGCGCTCGCTGGAGCTGCTGCTCGCCAAGGTCGAGGGCATCGCCGTGAACCAGGGGCTGTGGGGAAAGATGCTCGGCTACGGCGACATCGTCGTCACCGGCAG
>CAIXRL010000437.1 GCA_903921835.1 Candidatus Eiseniibacteriota bacterium
ATTCATGAACCGCCAGCCGAGAGTGCGAGATGTGCGTCAGACTCAAGAAGATCGGCCGGCCGGACCCACCTTCGGTGGGTACCCCGGAACCGTGTTCTCCACACGATGAGGACAGCGGCCGGTCGAGCTTCGCGGCGGATGACGCGCAGCTCGCACTCGCAGGCGGCGGGCTCATGAATACTCCGGGTTGACCCGGACCCTTCGGGCACCGCCAGTCGCGATGCGGGCAGTCGCGAGTGCGGGCCGGGTGCGGGAGCGGTGCGATTTTCGAGAGTGCGGGAGAGGCGGGCACGATCGGGGGCACGGCCGCCGCGTCGCACGAGCGGGGTGCCCGGCGCGTCCTGCCGATACGCCTGCGGCGCAGCCCGCTCGCGCCCATCGTGGCCGCGCCCCTCTCATGCTCCCGGCTGGCGCTTCATGAACGTACCGGGGCTCGCACGTCGCGGGCTCGTGAAGCGTCCGGACCAGGGCTCGGGGCTTTCCGGCTTGACGCTTCCCTGCGCGCTCCGTAGGTTGCAGGCCTTGCCTTGGCCCATGACTCTTCTCCAACAGCGTCCGGTCCCATGCGCCTCTCTGAACTCCTCAATCCCCAGGCCATCACCACCCGCCTGCAGGCCACGGCCAAGCGCGAGGCGATCGCCGAACTCGTGCAGTTGCTCGAGTCCGCCCACGGCATCCACAGCCAGGGCGAGATACTTGACCGCGTGCTGCGCCGTGAGGCGATGATGTCCACGGGCATCGGCAACGGCGTCGCGATCCCGCACGGCAAGGCCCGCCTCGTGGATCGGCTGGTTGCCGCCTGCGGCGTGTCGCCCGGGGGGATCGACTTCGAGTCCGCGGACGGCGAGCCGGCGACGCTGTTCGTGCTGCTGGTCGCGCCCGAAAGCGGCGGCGCCCTGCACGTGAAGGTGCTCGCGAACATCTCGCGCCTCCTCAAGGAGGAACCGGTGCGCCGCACGCTGCGCGAGGCGGCCAGCCCGGACGCGTTCCTCGCCGCGCTCAAGGCGGCCGAGACCGCGCACATCCCGCAGTAGCCCGGGCGATTCATGAAGCGCCAGCCGGGAGTGCGAGCGGGGGTGCAGCCACGGAGCGCGCGAGCGGGCCGCATCGCAGGCGTGTCCGGGGATGCGCCGGGGAGCACCCCGGTCGCGAAGCGAAACAGCCGTGCCCGCGGGTGGCGGTTCGCGAATCGCCAGGGATAACGTCACGTTCGCTCCCACGCCCTCCGGACGTCCCACCGCCGGCGGGGCGTGCAGCGCCCGGAGGCTCCCATGCACCTCCTCGAGGCCTGGACGGTAGTTGCCCCACCCGAGCTGGTACGCCTGCTCGGCATGCCGGTCGCCATCCTGCTCGCCGCGCTGCTGCCGGGCCGCCGGGTCGCTGCCGCCGCCGCGATCGTGGTCGCGATCGGCGCCGCGGCGCTCGACGAACTCGCGGCCCCTTCGCTGGTGCGCGCGGGCTGGGTCGCGCTGTGGCTGCTGGTCGCGTGGCAGTCCGGCGCGCGCGGGCACGATGCCGGGCTCGCCCGGCTGCGCAGGCGCGGTGCGTTCGAGGCGGGCGCGGTTGCGCTGCCGCTCGGCGGTGGCCTGCTTCTGCTGCTGCTCGCCGCGCTCGCGCGCCAGGGCCTCGCGGGAGTG
>CAIXRL010000438.1 GCA_903921835.1 Candidatus Eiseniibacteriota bacterium
GCCGCGAAGCGTATCGGCACCGAACTGGCGGTCGAGCCGGGCGTGCGGGGGGAGCTCGAGACGGTGATCGGCGAGAGCTACCTCTCGCTGGGGCGTTTCCACGAGGCCGAACGCCATTTGCGCGCCGCGCTTCGGCTGGGGCAGCTCGTCTACGGCCCGCGCAGCGCTTCGGTGGTCCAGGCACTCAACAACCTCGGCGCGCTCGAGCTCGCCCGTGGCGAGTTGGCGGCGGCCGATTCCGTCACGCAGCTGGCGCTGGCCATGCAGCGCAAGCTCTCGCCGAAGCCCGACACGCTCACGGCCACGCTGCTCGCCAAGGTCGGCAGCATCGCGCACAGCCAGGGGCGGCTCGCCGATGCGCAGCGCTGGCACCAGGAGGCGCTCGACCTGCGCCTGGGCCTGTTCGGGCCGCGCGACGACATGGTCGCGTACTCGATGAACGACCTCGGCGTGGCCTACGGCGAGCAGAACAGGTGGGCCATTGCCGAATCGCTGCAGCGGGGAGCGCTGGCGATCGCGCGCGCGAACCACCCCGAGCCTTCGACCCTGGTGGCCGACGTGGAGAACGCGCTCGCCACGGCCTGCGACATCCAGGGCAAGAACGCGCAGGCCGACTCGTTCTACCAGGACGTGCTCCGGCGTCGCGCCGTGCTCCTGGGGCGCGACCACCCGGACTACCTTTTCACCGAGATGAACTACGCGATCTTCGTCTGCAGCCTCGGGCGCTGGTCGCAGGCGGCCGACATGAGCCGCGAGATCCTCGCTCAGCGCGGCAAAGGGCTGCCCGAAAGCCATCCCGCGGTCTCGACATCGCTGCAGACGCTGGGACGCTGCCTCGACCACCTCGGCCGCACGCAGGAAGGCGGACGGGCGCTCGAGGAGAGCATGATGCTCCGCCGGCGCTACTTCGGACCGGACCACTGGCTGGCCGCCAGCTCCGAGAGCCTGCTCGGCGATCACTGCAGGCTCACGAGGGACTACGCGCGCGGCGAACGGCTCATGCTGGAAGCCGACGGCACGCTCTCGAAGGCGCTGGGGCCGGCGCACCCGACCACGCGGGTCAACCTGCGGCGCCTGCTCGCCCTGTACGAGGCCTGGGGCCACCCGGAACAGGCCGCGCGCATCCGTGCCCGCCTGCCCGACGCCGGCACGTGAGCCGCGCCGCCGGCGCTTTCCGCCCTTTGGGGCGGGAGGTACCGGAGGCATGGACCCCAGCCACACGCGCATCGTCCTGCGGCACCTCAGCGGGTCACGAGCGACCGAAATCGACGTGATTGCGGTGGGCGCCCATCGCGAGCTGATCCTGGGCCGCGCGACGTCCGCCGCCGTCCGCTTCGACCCGCACCGCGATCCCGACGTGGGCCGCCAGCACGCCCGACTCGAGCACGGCGAGGGGCCCCGCGAGTTCCGCATCGCCGATCTCGCGAGCCGCAACGGCACCTGGGTGAACGGTGCGCGCGTACTCGAGCCGGTCGCGCTGCATACAGGCGATGTCATCCGGCTGGGCGAGAACGGCCCCGAGCTGGAGTTCCTCATCGAGCTCGAGCCCGCGCTGGCCACCCGGCCCGACGCCGACGGCTGAGCGGGGCCCCGTGGGACGGCCCGCGCGGAGCGAGTCCGCGCGGGCCGTCATCGGCCGTCCCCGGCGCCGCAGCGCCGAAGACTGTCGCGCGCTCCCCTACCTGCCGCTCGCCATCTCGATGCCCTTGACGAGCGTGAGTACGTGCTCACGCATGGCCGTGTCTCGCACGGCGACGCCGACCACCGCGTCGAACGCAGCGGGGTTCGTCGCGATGCGCACGATGACCCGCCTGGCCACGTCCTTGTTGAGCAGCAGGTGGTCCACGACCACGGCACGCAACGAGTCCGATGCCACGATCCGGTCCACCGCCTGCAGCGCGACGGCCTGGTTCTGCGCGATGACGTCCAGCACCTGGCCGCGCAACTGCTCGTTGGACGCCACCTGCTTCGCGACGTCGCCACCGCAGCCCGCCGCAGTCGCCGTGACCATCACGAGCAGCGCCAGCACCAGCTTCCTCGTCTTCGTCATGACACCTCCTGGGAGAGGGCATTCCCGGGGGCGGAATGGCCCACGGAAGTGCCACAGGGATTTCAGGTGCTGCATGCTACCGGACTCCGGGAACTCCTCCTCGTCGCGCCCGTGCCGCGTCAGCGGCCCGGCGCCAGTGCGTCGCGCACCGCCTGGCGCACCGCCTTGCGCACGTCCGGCGGGAGCGCGCGCGCACCGTGGGCGCGGCAGGCCCCCAGCACCTCGCGCAGCGAATGACAGGCGTCGCCGCACGAAGCGCACTGGCGCACGTGCTCCTCCATGCGCCCGCACACCGCGGGGCTCAGCTCGCCCTCGATCGAACGGCTGAGCATGCGCGCGGTGTCGGGGCAGCGCGGCCCCGGCGGCGGGGCGTCGCCGGAACCCACGAACGGCGCGAGCGAGGCACGCAGCGCGAGACGCGCGCGGTGCAGGCGCGACTTGACTGCACGCTCGCCCAGGCCGAGCACCGCGCCCACCTCGGCCGCGCTCAGGCCCTCGACGTCGCGGAGCACCAGCACCTCGCGCTGCTGCATCGGCAGCAACGCGA
>CAIXRL010000439.1 GCA_903921835.1 Candidatus Eiseniibacteriota bacterium
CCGGTCCTTCACGCGGCGGATCTGAAGCCGCTCGTCGAGGAAGCGCACGATCTCGTCACGGCTCACCATCGCCCCCCCCGCACTACAGCGTGCCGGCCGCGTGCCGGACCCGGAGCCGCTCGATCATGTCCGCTGCCATCGAGGCGAGATCGTGCTCCGGCGCCCAGCCCCACTCCGCCCGCGCGGCCGAGTCGTCCACCGAGCGCGGCCACGAGTCGGCGATTGCCTGCCGGAAATCGGGCGCGTACACCACCTCGAGCTTTGGGACGTGCTTCTTGATCTCGGCGGCGAGCTCGCCCGCAGAGAAGCTCATGGCGCCGACGTTGAAGTCCGAGTGGTGGACGAGCTGCTCGCGCGGCGCTGACATCAGGTCGAGCGTCGCCTTGATGCAGTCGGGCATGTACATCATCGGCAGGCGCGTGTCCTCGCGCACGAAGCACGTGTAGCGGCCCGTCCTGACGGCCTCGTAGAAGATCGCGACCGCGAAGTCGGTCGTGCCGCCGCCGGGCGGCGTCTCGGCGCTGATGATCCCCGGGTAGCGCAGGCCGCGCACGTCGAGGCCGAACTTCTGGACGTAGTAGTTGCAGACGAGCTCGCCCGCGACCTTGGTCACGCCGTACATCGTGGTCGGCCGCAGCACCGTGTCGGTCGGCGTGCGCTCGAGCGGCGTGCCCGGCCCGAACGCCGCGATCGACGACGGGACGAACACCTGCCGGAGCTTCGCGTCGCGCGCGACGTCGAGCACGTTGAGCATCCCGTTGATGTTCACGTTCCAGGCGAGCGCCGGGTTCTTCTCGCCCACGGCCGACAGGATCGCCGCGAGGTGCACGATCGTGTCCGCGCCCGTGCGTTCCACGGCGGCGCTGATCGCCGCCTTGTCGAGCACGTCGAGCACGAGGAACGGCCCGGCCTCCTCGAGCGAAGGGCAGCGACGCAGGTCGCTCGCGACGACGTTGTCCCTGCCGTGCCTCGCCCGCAGCGCGACGGCGAGTTCGGTCCCCGAGTCGAGCGCACGGACGAGGACGAGGTGCGCGGGCTTGTCCCCAACCTCGCGGCCCTGCACGAGCTGCCGTACATCTGCAACATCGCCAGCGCGCCGGGCCGCCCCGGCGGCGGCTTTGACTTCGTCTCCCGCGTGTTCTGCCCGGAGGTGGGCATCCCCGAAGATCCGGTGACCGGCTCGGCGCACAGCCTGCTGACGCCCTTCTGGGCCGCGCGCCTGGGCAAGACCCGGCTGGAGGCCTTCCAGGCGTCCGCGCGCGGGGGGCGGCTGTCCTGCGAGCTGCGGGGCGACCGCGTGCGCATCGCTGGCCGGGCCGCGCTGTATCTGCGCGGAACGATCTTCGTCTAGCCCGCGCCGCAGCACGCCAGCGCAGACCCCGTGGACAGCATCTTCATCGCCGCCGCAAGCCTTCTCGCGGGCATCCTGCTGCGCTGGTCCGGGCGGCTGCCCGAAAACGCCGACAGCATCCTGGCCGGGGTGGTCATCCAGTTCTGCGTGCCGCCCGTGGCCTTTCTGGCTGCGCGGGCCATGCCGCTCACCGCCGAGGTTTTTTTGCCCGGCAGCATGGCCTGGATCATCTTCACCGGTGGGTTCGCCTTTTTCGGGCTGGCGGCGCGGCTGCTCGGCCTCTCACGCCAGACTTTCGGCTGCCTGATGCTGGCCGGAGGCATGAGCAACGTCATCTTCATCGGCCTGCCCATGATCGAGGCCTTCTACGGGCGCGACATGGCCTACGTGGCCTTCCTCTGCGACAATCCCGGCAC
>CAIXRL010000440.1 GCA_903921835.1 Candidatus Eiseniibacteriota bacterium
CGGAACGGCGCCGCCACCTTGTTCTTCACCACCTTCACCTTGGTGCGGTTGCCCACCGCGGTTTCGCCTTCCTTGAGCGTGGCGATGCGGCGGATGTCGAGCCGCACGGAAGCGTAGAACTTGAGCGCCCGGCCACCGGCCGTGGTCTCGGGGTTGCCGAACCTCACGCCGATCTGCATGCGGTTCTGGTTGATGAAGACGACCGTGGTGTTGCTCTTGCTGATCGAGCCGGTGAGCTTGCGCAGCGCCTGCGACATGAGCCGCGCCTGCAGGCCGACGTGCGAATCGCCCATCTCGCCCTCGATCTCGGCGCGCGGCACGAGCGCGGCGACCGAGTCGATGACCACGATGTCCACCGCGCCCGAGCGCACGAGCGTGTCGGTGATCTCGAGCGCCTCCTCCCCGGTGTCCGGCTGCGCGACGTGGAGATTGGCGATGTCCACGCCGAGCTTCTGGGCGTAGCCCGCGTCGAGCGCGTGTTCGGCGTCGATGAAGACCGCCGCGCCGCCGCCGCGCTGGGCGTTGGCGATGATGGTGAGCGCGAGCGTCGTCTTGCCCGAGGACTCGGGCCCGTAGATCTCGATGATGCGCCCGCGCGGCACGCCGCCGACGCCCAGCGCCAGGTCGAGACCAATGGAACCTGTGGAGATGGTCTCGATCCCGGGGGCCGCGTTGCCCTCGCCCAGCTTCATGATGGCGCCCTTGCCGAACTGCTTTTCGATCTGCTGCAGGGCGAGATCCAGGGCCTTCACGCGTTCCTTGGCACTCGGGGCGCTCGGGGTGGTGGTGAAACTCATGGCTGCGTCTCCTTCGCAGGGGCTGCGAACTGCGTTGCGGGGATGTGCTTGGTGGCGAACCCGGCCAGGCCCTTGCTCCCACCGACCCGGGGCCGGCCGCCACCTCAAACGTGTTCGGGCAGCACACTACACAAGTGTGCAGTAGAAGGAAAGGGGATTCTTGGCGGCGCCAGGGCGGATGACTCAGCGGATCGCAACGCGTTTGCCCGAAGTCGCTTGCAGGGCGCTGCCCGCCGACTTTGCCCGCGGCTTCAGCCGTGAACACTCCCCGCTCAGGCGGCTTCGCTCTCCCGGTTGATCGACTCGGCGGCCAGGTCGCACCACCGCATCCAGCGCGGGTCCGCGGCCAGCAGCTCGAGCGTCCGCGAGCGGGCCCCCGCCACGCTTGGCGGAGCCACCGCGGCGTGCGCCAGGTGATCGGCGATCGTCACCGCGAGCACGGCGTCCAGCTTCTCGGGAACGATCAGGAGCGGTGCGTGGTGCGAGCGCGCGGCGTCGAGCACGACGCTGGGCAGGCCCCACATGCCGAGCATGCACGCGCCCAGCGTGCCGTGATGAATGCCAAGTCGCTGCAGCTCGACCATGAACTCCTCCGTCCCGGTGCGTTCGGACTCGCGCACGATGCTGGTGTGCACGTCGGGCAGGTGCGAGGCGAGGAGCAGCTTGCCGATGTCGTGCAACAGGCCGCCCGTGAACGCGTCGTCCCGCCACGGCGCGTTCGGCTCCAGGTTCGCGGCGATCCGCGCGACGAGCGAGGCGTGTTCCTGGAGCGATTCGAGCCGCTCGGCGATGAACGGCGACACGGGGAAGCGGCCGTACACCTCCGCCATGAGTACGAGCGAGCGCAGCAACCGCGTGCCGAGCCGGGCCGCGGCGGATTCGAGCCGCGTGACGCGCTGGTGACGGCCGAAGTACGCGCTGTTCGCGATGCGCAGCACCTGCACCGCCAGGGTGCTGTCGGAGGCGATCATCTCGCTCAGTTCGTACACGGAGGCGCTGGGATCGTCGAGCCGGCGCGAGAGCCGCGTGTAGACGCTGGGCACCGCGGGCAGGCTGCCGATCTGCGCGAGGATCCTGCGCACGGCCGGCTGCGCCACGACCTCGCTGAGCAGCAGCATGCGCTTGAGCATCTCGTGCAGCGCCGACACCTCGAACGGATCGGGCAGCGCGCGGTGCGCGAGGCGCAGCGTGCGCAGTCCGTGCTCGGCGTCGGCATCCACGCCGACGATGATGCGCACGGTATCGGTGCGCAGGTCGCGCACGCGCGCGAGCAATCGCACGCCGTCCAGCGCGGGCGGGCGCGCGGCGACCACGATCGCGGTGGGATCCCATTCGCGAACCTGCGCCCAGGCCTCGTCCTCGCGGCTCGAGCTCTGGATCTCCCACTCCGGCTCGCGCGTGGCGAGCGAGCGCGTCACGCGCTCGCACAGTCGCACGTCGTCGTGGACGAACAGGATTCGATACATCGGCGTCTCCGGAACCGCGGCACTCGAAACAGGCGCGGGCCGTTCCGCCGCACGTCACTCGAGCGGCGGGTTTCGGTCCATCCGTGTTATCGGACGGCCGCCCCCCCGCGATGAGTCCTTCGTCGCCGCGTCCGGAACCCCGCGCCGGACGTGTCCCCCGGCCGCCTCCGCCCGGCGGCACGGCGTCAACCGTTCGGCGGGGCCCCCAGCATCGCGTGCGCCTCGCGCAACAACCGCTCGGTCGCCTCCCAGCCGAGGCAGGGATCGGTGATCGAGAGTCCGGGCGTGAGTTCGGCGCGCGGAGCCGGGAAGGGCTGGCTGCCCTCGAGCAGGTTGCTCTCGAGCATGAGCCCCATGAGCGAGCGCGTGCCACCCCGGCGCTGCGCGAGCACGCTGCGCCACACGTCCTCCTGGCGCGCGGGCTGGCGGCCGGAGTTGGCGTGGCTGCAATCCACCATGATGGCGGGCGTGATGCCGGCCGCGCCGATGCGGTCCTCCGCCTCGCGGATGCTCTCCGCGTCGTAGTTCGTGCGCGCCGCGCCGCCCCGCAGCACGACGTGCACGGTGCGGTTGCCCGTGGTGCGCACGATGCTGGTGATGCCGTCCAGGTCGATGCCCAGGAAACTGTGCGGCGTCATCGCCGCGCGCATCGCGTCCACCGCCACCTGCAGCCCGCCGTCGGTGGCGTTCTTGAAGCCGACCGGCATGGACAGCCCGCTCGCCATCTCGCGGTGCGTCTGCGACTCGGTCGTGCGCGCGCCGATCGCCGCCCAGGCGATGAGGTCGTCGATGTACTGCGGCACGATCGGGTCGAGGAACTCGGTCGCGGCGGGCAACCCCAGCGCCGCGATCTCGAGCAGGAGCCCGCGCGCCGTGCGCAGACCCGTCTCGATGTCCTGCGAGCCGTCGAGGTGCGGATCGTTGATCAGGCCCTTCCAGCCGATCGTCGTGCGCGGCTTTTCGAAGTACACGCGCATCACCACCTCGATGCGGTCCGCGACGTCCTCGCGCACACCGGCGAGCGCCCGCGCGTACTCCAGCGCGCCACCGGGATCGTGGATCGAACACGGGCCCACGATGACCAGCAGTCGCGGGTCGCGGGCCTCGACGATCGCGGCGACACGTTCGCGCCCCGCGACCACGGCGGCGTTGACCGCTTCGCTCGCGGGCAGGTCGGTCTTGAGCGCGCGCGGCGGCGAGAGCCGGACGAAGGTGCTGACGCGAAGGTCCTGGGTGGGGCGCATGGCCCGTGAGCATAGGCCCGCAAGCCCTGGCGCCCAAGCGCGGATCCCGGACGGGACGCCCGCGAGCGGGCCTGGCCGCGCCGCGCGGGCGGCGCGGCGGGACGGCCGCGTCAGCGCGCCAGCGGCGCCTCGTGGAGGCGATCGTAGCGCGAGCCGCCCGCGGCGAGCGTGCTGCGCACCAGCACCAGCCGATCGACGCGGAAGCGCGCCACGGGCGCGGGCGCGGCCGGGAGGCGCACGCTCCAGTCGGCGGGCATGCGCACGCGGCCGATGGTCAG